>JAHEDM010000185.1 GCA_024641205.1 Actinomycetes bacterium | reverse complement strand
CTTCGTGCCACACAGGGCGGTCGCGGTCGGGACCCGCGCCGATCACGTGCAATCCGTCACGCTCGAAAACGGGGAGGTCATACAGACCGGGTCGCTGGTGAATGCGGCCGGGCCACTGATTGGCGAGGTGGCGGCCATGCTGGACGAAGAACTGCCGGTGACATCGGAGCTGCATCTCAAAGCGGCCTTCAAAGAGCACCGGCGAGTTGTGCCTTCCCATGCACCACTGCTGATCTGGAGTGACCCGCAGCGCATCGACTGGGCTCCTGAGGTGGTGGACATGTTGAGGGAGTCCCCCCGGACGCGCCTCCTGTTGGACGAGCTTCCCGCGGCCTGCCACGGCCGGCCGGAAGGCAGCAAGGAATCCCCCTACGTGCTCATGTTGTGGGAGTACCGGCGCAACGTCATGGAGCCGGTTTGGCCGATGCCGACCGATCCCCTCTACCCGGAGC
Source organism: Actinomycetes bacterium (assembly GCA_024641205.1). Lineage (GTDB taxonomy): Bacteria > Actinomycetota > Acidimicrobiia > Spongiisociales > UBA4744 > UBA4744. Next base: position 5,391 of record JAHEDM010000185.1, on the reverse strand, counting down.
TGGTGATGCGGGGGATGAGCACCATGGTCCCGGGACTGAGAGCCTACCGGGATCGGCTCCCACACTCCACGGTGGATGGGGGGTACTACACGAAGACGGTTGAGAACTTGCCCCTGATCGGTCCGATGGCTACCCGCGGGGCGTTTGTGGTCGGGGCGCTTTCCGGTTTTGGGGTGATGGCGGCGGCGGGGGCGGGCGAACTCATCGCTCGCCACGTGACGGGCGAGCCGCTTCCTGCCTACGCCCCGGCTTTCTTGCCTTCCCGCTACGACGATCCGGAATACGTCCAGACCCTCGAGCAGATGACCGACGGCGGGCAGCTCTGACCGACCGTTTTCACACGTTGTGGATCTCGATCGGAGTGATGTCACCGGCCGGAACGAACCCGAAGACCCACCCGTAGAAGAACAGCTCGGCTTCGGCCGAACGTTCTATGTTCTCGGCTTTGCGGAACCCGTGCCCTTCTCCCTCGAAGGCAAGATACGCATAGGGAATGCCTTTGCGATCAAGTGCCTCGATCATCATTTCGGCCTGATCGGGTGGAACTACCTCATCGTCGAGCCCCTGCAGGATCAACATCGGTCGAGTCAGCTGCTCGGTGTGATAAACGGGAGACCTCTCCCGATAGAGGTCGACAGCCTCGGGATACGGACCGACCATCGAGTCCATGTAGCGCGATTCAAACTTATGGGTCTCTTCGGCCAGCGCCCCGATATCTGCCACGCCGAAGTACGACGCGCCGGTGGCGAACTCGTCGTGGAAGGTAAGCGCACACAGCGTGGTGTAGCCGCCTGCGCTGCCGCCTCGGATGGCCATGCGTTGCCCGTCGACCAGTCCCTGGTCGACCAGATAACGGGCGGCCGCGATGCAATCGTCGGTGTCGATGACCCCCCACTGACCGCGCAGGGCATTGCGGTACGCCCGGCCGTATCCGGTCGAGCCTCGGTAGTTCACGTCCACCAAGGCGAATCCGCGGCTCGTCCAGAACTGACGGGCGAGCGTGAAAGCCGGGCTGGTCGAACCGGTCGGACCCCCATGGGACCAAACCACCAAGGGAGGGAGTTCACCTTCTGAGGCAAAGCAGTCGGCGTTGGTGGGCGGATAGTAGAAGGCGTGGGCCCTGGCATTGCCGGTGGTGGGAAACTCGATTGGCTGAGGGCGGCTGAGGTACGCATCATCGAGTTCAATCGAAAGCGAGCTGCGGATCACCTGCTGACCACCGGAATCGGGGTCGATGCCGACCACCGCCACCGGCGTCGCGGTGCCGGCCGCAGCAGTCCACACCCGGCCTTCGGCTACCGCCAGCGTCGGGGAGATGATGTCCCGGTCGAGGCGGCGAGTGTGTAGCTGCCCATCTTCGAGAACACCGAACGTCAAGGCGCCGTCTCGCTCATGGAGGGCGACCACCCTCCCGGAATCGAGGAAGGCGTAGCGCCGGTACCCGAACTGCCATTGCGGAGCACCGAAATCGGCCTCCATCGGTAGGAGGGAAGTCGCTTCTCCCGATTCCTCCCAACGGTAGAGGTTCCACCAGTTGGTCCGGTCGGAGATGAAGTGCAGGCGCCCGTTCGGGCTCCATTCCGGCTGGAAGATCGACTCGTCCGGCCCACCTGCCACGCGAACCGGGTGACTCGGCATGCCGTCCTGGGCCAGGTCTGCCAGCCATAGTTCTGTTCCATCCCACGGCATATTGGGGTGGTCCCAGGTCAGCCAGGCCAACCGGGTCCCGTCCGGGGAGACCCGTGGCGAAGAGACGAAATCGTGTCCACCGGCGATTACCTGCGGAGGAGCGCTTCCGTCGAGTGGGAAGGCCACCAGCTCGTTGAAGGCTTCGGCTTCGGGGCGGTGACGCTCCCGAACACCAATGATCAGATTGTGGTGAAACGCAAAGTCGGCAAAGCGGTCCCCGGCCGGCAGACCCGGTTCCGGCGTGATCGGTCTCGGGTCGGCCCCGTCGAGCCGGTACACCCGCTGGTCCTGAAAACTGGACGAGATCACTACCCCGGCGCGGACCGCATATGCGCCCCCGCCGTACTCGTGGACTCGCGTTCGGGAATTGAAGCCGGGAGGAGAGACATCTTCGATGGCGCCGTCGGGCGTGCGGCGCACGATCACGCTTCGTCCCGCCTCCGTCGGTCGGGACTCCACCCAGTACAGGTCGGAACCATCAGCAGTCACCTCTCCGAGACCAACCCCGGCATGGGTCAGCATGGCGGGCGTAATGGGCGAGTCCCAGGAGCCGTACGGCGCGCTGACAGCCATGGGAGGTCCTTTCGATGGTGCCCAACCGAGACTAATCCCCGTTCCGGCGTGAGAAACCTGCGTCATGCGCACGAAACTCACGCCGGAACGGGTTTGGTCGGTACGCTTTTGTGGTGCATCAAAGGGACTTCCGGTTCTTGGTGGTGATTGCGGTCGCGTTGACCGCGGCGGGGTGCGTCGCCTTTCAGGCGGATCTCGACGCCACAGTGATGGTCGGTTCGGCCGAGCCAATCACTACGGCGCCGTCATCGACTACCTCGACTTTGCCCGCCCGGGATTGCTCACCCATCCTGGCTGGGGCCGGGCCGGGTACCTCCCGGATCGGGCCGCTTGGACCGACCGAAGCATCCATCTCGATCTCCCAGGCGGTCTTCCCGTGCGCCGACGAGGTCGTCGTGACCGCCGGAAACGACCTGGGTTTAGTCGCGGTGAGCGCTCAACTGGCGGCTGCCCTGGGCGGTCCGCTGCTCGTTGCCGGCGAAGGTGACCAGGCGTCGTTGGCGGCCGAGCTCGAGCGTTTGGCACCCGGAAAGGTGACCCTGGTCGGAGAGGTCCCGCCGGTGGCCTTGCCGCCCGACGCCGGGTTGGAGGCTCTCGAAGGGACGCTGCAAGAGGTAGCCAAGCTCGCCTATGCGGCTATGGGGGCAGACATCTGGGTGGGTATCGACTCGGGAGGCGTCCCGGCGATAGGCCGAATCCTGCAACCGATCAGCACCGGCCAGAGTTTCTGGGTTCCAGCCTCCGGGACGGTCGAGGCGTGTGATCGAGGCGATGAGCAGATCACAGCGGCGATCAACCGCCGGGCGCAAGCCGTCCAGCCGGCGGGGGACTGGTGGCTGGTCGACGCATGCTCGCCCGAGCTGGCTCTGGTAGCCGCGGTGGCCGCCCGCTCCGCCGGGGGCACGGTGCTGTTGGTCGACGGGCGTGATCTGCGCACCAACCGGGCTGTAGTTGCAGCCGTGCCCGGTTCCTCGGTTCCCGAGCACGTCTTCCTCCTCGGAGACATTGCCCCAGACGTCGACTGGCAGGTCGACGCTCTGATCGGGGGCCTCGAACTTCCGGGAGGAGGCTTGACGCTGTTTCCCGGGCGGCGCATCGTGGCGCTCTACGGCAACCCGACCACGGCCGCGCTCGGAGTGATGGGGGAACAGGGTCCCGAAGAAGCGGTTCTGCGTGCTCGCGAGGTGGCGGCGCCCTATGGGGCGGACGGCATGGAGGTCTTGCCCGCTTTTGAGATCATCGCCACCGTTGCCTCAGCCTCCGCCACTGAGGACGGTGACTATTCATGGGAAATGACCGTCGACGAATTGCGCCCCTGGGTGGATGCGGCGGCCCGGGAGGGCCTCTACGTGACGCTTGACCTTCAGCCGGGCCGGACCGATTTCCTGACCCAGGCCAAACGCTTCGAAGAACTGTTGGTCCTACCTCACGTCGGTTTGGCGCTCGACTCCGAGTGGAGGTTGAAATCCAATCAGGTCCACCTGCGGCAGATCGGCTCGGTCGACGCCTCGGAGGTGAATGAAGTGGTCGACTGGCTGGCAAGTCTGGTTCGGGAGCACGCATTGCCGCAGAAGCTCTTGATTGTCCACCAATTCAAATTCTCCATGATCACCAACCGAGAGCTGATCGAATCGCCGCCCGAACTGGCCGTCATGATCCACGTCGATGGCCAGGGACCTATTCACACCAAGTACGACACCTACGGAGCCTTGACCGGGGCGGCGGATGCCGACCGGTGGTGGTGGGGCTGGAAGAACTTCTACGATGAGGACACACCGACCCCTACTCCTGCCCAGGTGCTCGAACTGGATCCATTGCCTGTGTACGTCAGCTATCAGTGACCAGTTTCCAGTCGCCAGTTTCCAGTTACCCAAACCGATGCCTGTACCCGTGACTCGTGACTCTCGTACCATGCGCCGTATGACCAAGGGTGGGACCCGGGCCGTTGACTATATGCGAAAAGCGGGGGTCGATTTCGTTGTCCACCAATACGAGGTGGGCGAGTTCGATTCCTCCTACGGGGAAGCAGTAGCAGATGGTTTGGGAGTCCCCCGGGAACGTCTTTTCAAGACCCTGGTCGCCCGGGTAGATGAGCGACCGGTCGTCGGGATCGTTCCGGTGTCCGGAAAACTCTCGCTCAAGAACCTGGCTCGGGCTGCAGGCGGCAAGCGAGCGGTCATGGCTGAGGCGGCCGATGCCGAACGGCTCACCGGTTATGTGGTCGGTGGTATCAGCCCGGTCGGTCAAACCCGCCGGTTGCCGACCATCATTGATGCAGGCGCGCTCGAGCACTCCACGGTCTTCGTTAGCGGAGGTCGACGCGGCCTGCAGTTGGAGCTGGCACCCGACGACCTGGTCCGGTTGACGGGGGGCGGCATCGCCGAGATCGCCGGCTGACGGCACGGCAGTAGCGGCCGGATTTTGTGAGACAATCTGAGGCCCCATGTTTGTCCCGACCCGCCTCGCCTATGCCCTGCGCCCGAATGCCCCGATCGGCATTCTGGCGGCTGCGGCTGCGGTGGCGATGCTGTTCGGGGCGACCCCGTTTCTGATACCCGAGGTATCCGCTCGCTTCGGGGTGAGTGAGGGGCTGGCGGCGGGAATCTCGGTCGCCCAGGTGAGCACGTTTGCTGTCGCCAATCTGGTGTTGCCGCGCCTGCTGGTGCCAACCGGGACGTTGTTGAAGTGGGCGGCTTTCAGCCTGGTGGCGGCCAACGCGGCGAGTGCCCTTCCCGAGCAATTCGCTTTGTTGCTTGGTCTCCGGATGCTGGCGGGCCTGGCAGCCGGGACGCTCACCTGGGTCGTGTGGGCGGACGCCATGAGAAAACCGCGCTCGCTGGCCGGCGTGGCCTCTGCCGGTCCCGTGACGGCTCTGGTGAGCGCGCCGTTGCTGTCCGTCCTGGCCGGGCTGGGCGATAGGGCCGTATTCGTCGCGTTAGGACTTGCTGCCTTGCCGGCGTTCTTCATCCAGGTCGACACAGGGGTGGAAGCAAAGGCCTCGGGAAGGGTGAGCCGATCGCGGTCCAACCGGGTCCTGCTGCTGGCACTCCTGTTTCTGGCCTTCTTCGGCTCGAGCGCCTTCATCTTCGTTGCCATCGCCGCCCGGCAGACCCTCGGCATGACCCCCTT
>JAHEDM010000184.1 GCA_024641205.1 Actinomycetes bacterium | reverse complement strand
GGGGGTTTTCGGCAAACAGGTTCCCCGGCCAATCGACCGCCACCCCGACGCCGGAGATGATGCATGTCTTGGCGACGGCGATCGCAAGGCCACCTTCCGAGAGATCGTGCAACACGGGTGTGAGCTCGGCGGCAGCCAGACGGGTTGCCAATCCGGTCACCCGGACGGCCATGTCCGGGTCGGGCTGAGACGGCCGGCCGGCGATGGTTCTCCCCACGATTTTCTGGAAGACGCTCCCGGCCAGATCATCCGAATCGTCCGGTCCGAGTAGCCATAGATCCATTCCGGTGGCCGCCCGGTCCAGGCGTGGTGGACGCTCCGGGTAGGGATCGGCCAGGCCGATGAGGCCGACAATGGGGGTCGGGTAGATGTCGATTCCTTCGGTTTCGTTGTAGAACGAAACGTTGCCGCCGACGACCGGTATCCCGAGGTGCTCGCATGCTTCGGAGATCCCCTCGACCGTTTCGGCGAACTGCCACATCACCTCGGGCTTCTCCGGATTGCCGAAATTGAGGTTGTCGACCACCGCCATCGGTTGCGCCCCGGTCACGGCCACGTTGAGGGCCGCCTCGTAGACGAGTCGAGCTCCGCCGCGTCGTGGGTCCAGGTAGCACAGGCGACCGTTCCCATCGGTGGTCCCGGCCAGTGCTTTGGCGGTTCCCTTGATGCGAAGCAGGGTCCCGTCGTGTCCCGGTCCGAGCACTGTATTGAGAAACAGCATGTGGTCGTATTGCTCGTAGATCCAGGCGGGATCGGCCAGGGAAGGCTCGTCCAGGAGCCGCAACAGATCGGCGGCAACATCAGGCTGCCCGGTCATCGATCCCTGCTCCCATAGCTCATCCAGCCAATCGGGCCTGCGGAGGGGCCGGTTGAACACCGGGGCGTCCGCGGACAAGGAAGCAGCCGGTACTTCGGCGACCAAGGCGCCGTTCTCGAAAACTCGGAGGAGGCCACCTTGGGACACGGTCCCGACCCGGGAAGCGTCGATTTCCCACTTGGCAGCAACCGCCAGCACCTCATCGACGTTGGGAGGAGCAACGAAGGCCATCATGCGCTCTTGCGACTCGGACATCAGCAATTCAGCCGGGGTCATGCCCGGTTCCCGCACATGGACCCGTCCGAGATCGACCTCCATCCCCATTCCCGATTTGGCGGCGGGTTCAGATGTGGCACAGGACAGACCTGCGGCCCCAAGATCCTGGATGCCGACCACCAGGCCTCGCTCGTAGAGCTCCAGGCACGCCTCGATCAGCTTCTTCTCCTCGAACGGGTCGCCAACCTGCACCGAAGGGCGTTTGGCCGAGCTGGCATCGTCGAAGCTCGCCGAGGCAAGGACGGAGGCTCCGCCGATGCCATCCCGACCGGTGGCCGACCCAAGCAGAACAGCCTCGGTGCCCTCGCTGCCCGATTCGGCCAGAACGAGTTGCTCACGCCGAAGGATTCCCAGAGCCATCACATTGACCAGCGGGTTGCCTGCGTAGCAATCCTCGAAAGCCACCTCGCCGCCGACAGTCGGCACCCCGACCGCGTTTCCATACCCGGCGATCCCGGCCACGACCCCGGCCAGCAGGTAGCGGTTGTGGGGATCGTCCAGCGACCCGAAGCGGATTTGGTCCCACACGGCGATCGGTCGAGCCCCCATGGTGAACACGTCGCGGAGGATCCCTCCCACCCCGGTCGCCGCGCCCTGGTGGGGCTCGACAAACGAAGGGTGATTGTGAGACTCAATCCGGAAGGCAGCCAGCCAGCCGTCACCAAGATCGATCACACCGGCGTTCTCTCCTGGACCGACCACCACCCACGGTGCCTTGCTGGGAAACCGTCCGAGGTGAGGGCGGGAGGACTTGTACGAGCAATGCTCGGACCACATCACCGAATACATAGCCAGTTCCGCCTCGCGCGGTGGCCGGTCGAGGATCCGGCAGACCGATTGGTACTCGTCGTCGGTCATCCCCAGCGCCCGGTGGAGAACGACTTCCTCAGGCATGAGCAAGGCTCATGCTCAGCGCGAACGATTCCACCAGAACCCGGCCGTCCGACGAGCCGAGGACATCTTCGATGGCTCGTTCCGGGTGAGGCATCAAACCGGCCACATTACCGGTGCGGTTGGTGATCCCGGCCGTGTTGCCGAGCGACCCGTTCGGGTTGGCTTTCTCGGTCACCTCCCCTGCCGCATTCGAATACCGTAACGCGACCCGACCGGTTTCTTGCATGTGCGCAAACGTGATCGGGTCGGCGGTGTAGTTGCCTTCAAACGAGTTGAGCGGTATTTCCAGGACCTGTCCGATGCGGGCGGCTCGGGTCAAGACGGAGTCGGTCGACGTGACCAGGAGATGGACCGGCCGGCAGATGAACCGCAGTCCGGCATTCTGGAGCAGCACCCCCGGCAGAAGCCCGGCTTCGCAGAGGACTTGGAACCCGTTGCAGATGCCGAGCACCGGGACACCTGCCCCGGCCAATCTTTCAACCTCGGTCATCACCGGTGAGAACCGGGCGATTGCTCCAGTCCTGAGGTAGTCGCCGTGGGCAAAACCGCCGGGGAGGATCACCCCGGCAAAGCCACTCAGGTCGGTTTCGCGGTGCCAGACCAGCTCAGCATCGACCCCAACCGAGGCCAGGGCGTAGACAGCATCGTGCTCGCAGTTGGTGCCCGGGAACACGATCACGGCCGCCTTCATCGGTGCACTACCCGATCACCACTTCGAAGTCCTCCATGACCGGGTTGGCCAGCAGCCGTTCACACATAGTGCGAACCTCAGCTTCGACGACGGCGGGGTCGGTACCCTGTACGTCGAGCTCGATGGTGCGATTGATCCTGACCTTGCCAACGTTTTCGTAGCCGAGGTCGCGCAATGCCCGCGCCACGGTGGTTCCCTGTGGATCGGCAATGTCCGGCCGGCGATGCACGTGCACGGTGACTTTCATCCCGAATTCACCAGGTAGTCGTCGAAAGACGTTCCGGCGATGCGCTCGTAGGCCTCCACATACCTGGCCCGGGTGCCGGCGATCACCTCGTCCGGCAGTCGGGGTGCGGGTGGGGAGTGGTCCCAACCGGTCGAGTCGAGCCAATCGCGGACGTACTGCTTGTCAAACGATGGGACGGGCCGGCCCGGTTTCCACTGAGCGGCCGGCCAATATCGCGAAGAATCGGCCGTGAGGACCTCATCGATGAGGAGGAGTTCGCCCCCGGCATACCCGAACTCGAACTTGGTATCCGCCAGAATCACTCCGCGCTGAGCGGCATAGGCGGAAGCCCGCAAATAGATGTCGATGGATCGCCTCCGCAGCTCTTCGTACTCCGTGTCCCCGAGTTGTGCCCTGGCCTGCGCCTCAGTCAGGTTTTCGTCGTGGCCGGATTCAGCTTTGGTGGCCGGTGTGAAGATCGGCTCCGGCAACTGGTCGGCCATCTGCAAGCCGGCCGGCAGGTGCTCGGTGGTCGGTCCGCCCCCATCCCGGTACTCTCGCCAGGAGGAGCCGTACAGGTAGCCGCGCACAACACATTCGACGGGAATGACCTCGGCCCGGCGGACGACCATCGCTCTCCCGGCCAGCTCCGATCGTTGCTCATCGGTGATACCGGCAACGGCACTCAGGTCGACGGTGAGCATGTGATGGGGTATGTCCAGATATTCGAACCAATGCAGAGAGAGGCCGGTGAGCACCCTGCCCTTGTCGGGGATCGGATCGTCGAGGATCACGTCGTAGGCGGAAATGCGGTCGGAGGCGACAAAGAGCAGTCGCTCGTCGTCGATCCGATAGATCTCTCGGACCTTGCCCGACCCAACGTGTTCAAGCGCCAGCACGGGCGCGATGGTAGCTGCTGGCGAAAAGACCTGGGACCCGTCAACCAGGAGCAACGAGCCTGGGGAGGTCAAGAACCAGCCGCTACCCACGCAACGTCGTCGGGTGGTATGTCCGGCAGGATCACAGCGCCCCGTCCGACCGTCGACAGGGCGAGGTACTCGTCCCCGTTACCCACCAGGAGCCAGTTGCCGTCCGGCGAGAAACCCAATGGGCTCCCTGGAACTTCAGAAAGCACGCAGGCGCCTCCGGCGCTGGCGCCACACACGGATTCGAGTGCAAGCGGTGCCGCCATCAGCACCGTGGCCGGGCCCGAAGGCCCATCGATGCGGGCTGCCAGCAGCTCCCCGGACGGCCCGGTATCGGGGTCGGTGAGGATCCATCCACCTGTGGCTGGTTCGGGGAAGCTGTACACGATCCACGCTTCCGACGTCATCGAAGGGGCTGCAGGGAAAAGCGGGGTGGTGAGGAGCGGGCTGTCGGCGGGAACCTGCCACAGGTTGGCCTCGCCGTTGGCGGTCGTCACGAGGACGAACAAAGCTCGCCGGACGGTCCCGACGGCCAGAATCCGCTCTGCGTCTAGATCGTCGGCGGTGAGCACTGTGCTGATTCCCGCGCCGCCCCGGATGGTCTGAATCGCCGATCCGTCCGGGGTCACATGGAACGCAGTTCCGCCCAGGAGACCGAGTGAACTCCCCTCGGCGGCGGTGGTGAACAGGTCGGCTTCGGGCCCATGCAGAATCGAGCCACTATCGGTTTCGAGGTACCAACGGGTCGCTTCCAACTCTTCGGGCGTGAACTTACCGTCGCTGTCAAAAGGGGTCAGGGCAATTGCCCTGATGATCCGCGCATCGTCGGGCAGTTGAAGCGAGTTGAGGTTCCCGAGCGTTTGTTCGGATTCGACGGGGTATTTGTACGAGAGCATGACCGGTTGTTCCGCTTCTCCGCTCGCGACGGACAAGACGGAACCGGGTATTGCAGCGGGAATGATGGTCGCCAGTCCCTCTTCGGCGTAAAGGAGACTTGGCTCGTCCGTCGTCCGGAGGTACACCGTGCCTGCGCGCCGTTCGATGAGCGCAGTCGTCGCCAATTGGGGATGACGAACCGGCGAGATGGCCGGGTCGTAGACCCGGAGCCGACCAAAGACCTCGCCGCTTCCTCCGAGCATGGTGGCCGAGGCGCGCTCCGGATCGGCGGACCATGCATGCAGGCCCGCGGAGTCCATCCAGTACAAACCACTTCCATCGCCCGACCACGCAAAGCCCTGCGCCGCGTCGGTGGTGAGCAATTGGCGGGTCGTACCGATGGTGGACAGCACGGTCAGGCCTTCTTGGCTGTCACTCTCCGTTCCCAACCGTCCCCTCACCGCCAAGTACCTCTTGAGCGGATCGAACGCTCCCTCGGCGAGGGGCGTTCGGACCTCGCCCGCCACGACATCGGGCCACCGGCGCAGCACTCTTCCGGTCAGGTCGCGCAGCTCGAGGCCACCGTTGCCCCAGGCGGCGACTTGAGTATTGGAAATAGCGATGGCCCGCCCCGGCATCGAGGTCCTGCTCACCTGGTTGATGTTCAGATCCCACACGTAGTAGCCGCCCTGAAAGGCATTGAGGGCCAGAAGGGTCGAGTCGGGAGACCAGGTGAGCGAAGCGATGGCTTCCACCGCGGTCGATGCGGAATCGCGAGGCGACATCAACCCAAGGTTGGGGACAATCTGCGGATCCGATCCTTCGACGTTCCATACGTAGGGAACTCCGGCTGCGTCGATCACGGCGAGTTGGGTCCCGTTGGGGGAAAGCAAGGGTGGCGTGCTACCGGGCCCGGGTCCGGGGAGCGGGGTGAATTCCTCCGTCTGGCCAGATTCGGCCGTTCCCAACAGCACAACGTTATGTTCCGTATTCTCCTCTCGGACCCCAACCAGACGTCCGTCGGGGAGGGAGTCGACGACGATGCCTCCGGCGATATCGAGCAAACCTGCGGCCATCGACGGCCCGTAGAAAGATTCCGGTCGACTGGCTGAGAACGCAAACCCACCCACCCAGGTTCCGGCCGGCGG
>JAHEDM010000183.1:385-5859 GCA_024641205.1 Actinomycetes bacterium | reverse complement strand
ACCACCATCGTGCCCCGTTCGTGGACGGTTGCCCCAACGGTCCGAACAGATTCGATGGCGAGCGGGCGAAGCTCGGGGCAATAAGGATCGGCGAAGGAAACGTGAACGGTCTTCTGGCCCTCATAGAAGGTCGAAGGTCTACCCCAGGTGCGATCAACCAGTTGGTCGGACACGACCAGGTGCCCAGGTTCGTACTCCTTGACGAGGCTGCCGGCTGCGGTAGGGCTGATGACCCGATCCACCCCCATTTCCTTCATAGCCCAGAGGTTGGCTCGATACGGGACCAAATGCGGTGGGAACTGGTGATCGCGGCCATGGCGGGCAACGAACGCCACGTCGACGCCGTCCACCGACCCAACCGTCAACGGTGCAGACGGGTCACCGTACGGCGTCTCGACGGTGACTTCCTGCGCGCCCTCGAGGAACTCATAAAAGCCGGTCCCCCCGATGACTCCGATCACGAACCATCTCCCTCGGAGCCGCTCGGTTTCGAGTCGCTCGATTTCGTGTCGCCGGACTTTGAGCTGGTCGACTTTGAGCTGGTCGACTTTGAGCTGGTCGACTTTGAGCTGGTCGACTTTGAGCTGGTCGACTTTGAGCTGCCCGACTTTGAGTCGGTCACGTAGAAACCTGAACCCTTGAAGATGATCCCGGCAGGATGAAAGACCTTCTGAACGTCACCACCACACCCAGGGTGTTTGCTTAGGGTTTTGTCGCTGAACGATTGAACGACGTCAAAGCGCTCGCCGCATTTCTTGCAGGCATATTCGTAAGTGGGCACTGCTGTCGATTCCTCGAGCGAAGACAGACCATGATATCAAGCCCTGTGGCATGCGCCGGACGCCGGCTGTGCATATGAGTTGGCTCCTGCAATGGTGCGGATTCCAATATGCTGCGACCATGCTTCGTACCGTCGGCGTGCTTGGACTTGCCTACCTCATCGGCAGTCTTGATTTTGCAGTGATCGTCGCTCGCCTCAAGGGCGAGGATATCTACTCGTTGGGGAGCGGTAATCCCGGGGCTTCCAACGCCCTGCGATCCATGGGCAAGCTGGCCGGGGCGCTGGTTCTACTCGGCGACCTCCTGAAGGGTCTTGCCGCAGCGGCTATCGGGGCGACCTGGGGAGGGAGTGCCGAGTTGGCAGGTGCCGCCGGCCTGGCCGCGGTAATCGGGCATTGTTATCCGGTGTTTCACCGTTTCCGGGGAGGGAAAGGGGCGGCAACCTTCGCAGGGATGTTGTTGTGGGTGGCCCCGTGGGCCGGGCTGGGGATGGTGCTCGTTTTTGGGGGCGTTGTTGCTGCATCTGGCTTCGCCTCGGTAGGGTCGATAGCCGGGGTGGCGCTGGCCGCTCCGCTGGCGGCTTGGCTCGACGGCTTGCGCGGCTGGGCTCTGATCTGGCTGGGAGCGGCGGTCGTATTGGTCATGTACCGGCATCGTGGCAACATCGCCCGGTTGGTTCGAGGTGCTGAGAGAAAGGTGGTGGGGGAATGAATGTTGAGGTAGCGGTAGTACCTGCGGCCGGTCGTGGAACCCGGATGAGGCCGGCCACCCGCGTCGTCCCGAAAGCCTTTATCCCGGTGGTCGACCGCCCGGCCATTCAATATGCCGTTGAGGAATGCGTTCGGGCGGGGGCCCACGAGGTCGTTCTCATCGTCGACCCCGGCGTCGGCGTGTTGGCCGAACGGCACTTCTGGGAGGAGGGCCCCCTCCCCGGTCTTAGCGATGTGAAGATCACTCCCGTCGTGCAGGAAGTCCCACACGGCCTGGGACACGCGGTGCTCACGGCGCGCCAGGCTGTGGCCGATCGGCCTTTTTTCTGTGTTCTGGCCGATAACATCCCCCGCCCCGGTGGCGACGTGTTGCCCGGGATGGCCGATGCTTTCCACGACACGTCTGTTGTCTGTCTGCGCAGGCTCACCCCCGAGTTCCTGGAGCGATATGGGGTAATCATCCCAGGAACGTGGCGCACCGAGGAGGTGGTCGAGGTGCAGGGAGCAGTCGAGAAGCCGGGTGCCGCTCATGCTCCATCCGACCTGGGCCTGATCGGGCGGTATCTGTTCACTCCCGATCTCTTCGGCATCCTCGAGAACCTTCCGCCCGGGTACGGAGGCGAGATCCAGCTGACCGATGCCATCTCGAAGTTGGGTGAGGCCGGCCGCTGCCTGGGGTACGTGGCCGATCAGGATTTGCTCGATGTCGGCAACCCTCTGGGATTGCTCGAAGCCTCAACCGTGCTGGGGTTGAGTCATCCAGAATGGGGAGCCGAGTACGAGGCCTATTTGGCCGGATTGGTGGACTTGCTTTGAGGTCGCTTTCGGAAGCCCGACGAGACGTGCTGGCCGTCGTGCCGGGCCTGCCGGTCGTGTCGGTCGGTCTTCTCGAAGCTTCCGGTCTGGTTCTCGCCCAACCGGTGGTGGCGCCTCACGACGTACCGCCATTTTCGAATTCAGCCATGGATGGGTATGCCGTCCGAGCCGAGGACGTGCAAGACGCTCCGGTGGTGCTCGAGGTCATTGAAGACCTGCCGGCCGGATACGTCGCATCGTTCAGCGTGCGACCGGGAACCGCTACCAAGATCATGACCGGCGCCCCTATCCCGGGTGGAGCGGATGCAGTGGTGCCGGTGGAAGACACCCAGCAACAGGATGACAGGGTTTCGATCGGCTCCGCCGTTGGGGCCGGCGCCAATGTGCGAGCGGCGGGCGGCGATGTTGGCGCCGGGACACGAGTCTTTGAGGCCGGAGAGCGTCTGGGAGCCGCCCACCTGGGAGTGCTTGCCTCGCTGGGGGTATCGGCCCCGACCGTCCGGCAGCGTCCCCGGGTTGCGATCCTGTCCACCGGCGACGAGGTGATGGACCCGGCGGTTGTGGAATTGCAGCCCGGCCAGATCCGGGACAGCAACCGGGTAGTGCTCAATAGCCTCCTGCAGGAGTTTGGTGCCGAAGTCCTCGACCTCGGCATCGTGCGGGACGATGCCGATCTCCTCCGCGCAACACTCGATGAGGCTGCCGGCCGGGCGGACGTCATCATCACGTCGGGTGGAGTATCGATGGGGGAGTACGACCTCGTGAAGAAGGTACTCAGCGATCTGGGGGAGATCGACTTCTGGCAAGTGGCCATGCAACCAGGCAAACCATTCGCCTTTGGTCTCCTCAAAGGCACCCCGTTCTTCGGGCTTCCGGGCAATCCGGTCAGCGTCATGGTGGCGTTCGAGCAGTTCGCCCGACCTGCTCTCTTGCACATGATGGGGGCGACCAACCTCTTTCGGCCACGGGTGCCGGGGCGCCTGTTGCAGTCAATCGACACCAATCTGGAGAAAGTCGTATTTCTGCGCGTCAGGGCCGCTCTCGATGAGACGGGCCGATGGGTCGCCGAATTGAGCGGCGGGCAATTGTCGAACATGCTGTCGGCGATGGCGTACGGCAACGCGTTTGCGGTCAGTCCGGTCGGAACGGGCACCATCGCAGTTGGCGATGAGGTCGAGTTGGAGATGTTCGCGTGGCCGGAAACCCGGACGAAAGCTGAGGTGCTGGATGGATGAAGAGCGGCTATCTCACCTCGATGAGCATGGTTATGTTCACATGGTGGATGTTGGCGGGAAAGACGAGACCGATCGGGTCGCGACCGCCGAGGCGCAGGTATCCATGGAACCGGCCACCCGGGACCGGCTGTTCGCCGGCGACCTACCCAAGGGCGATGCACTGGCCGTGGCCCGGGTGGCCGGCATCCTGGCGGCCAAGCGAACGGCCGAGCTCATTCCCTTGTGCCATCCGATTGCCATAACGTCGGTATCGATTGAGGTGATCTCCTCCGAACAGGGAGCGTCTGTTCGGGCCACGGTCTCGACCCGAGACCGGACGGGAGTGGAGATGGAAGCAATGACCGCGGCCTCGGTGGCGGCCCTTACGCTGTACGACATGATCAAGGGTGTCGAGCGGGGAGCGTCCATCGATGCGGTCCGGTTGGTTGCCAAATCCGGAGGGCGGTCCGGAGCGTGGACCCGATGAAGGCAGCAGTTGTCACGATTAGCGATCGGGTCAGTCGCGGAGAGGCAGAAGACCGGTCCGGCCCGGCGGCGGTTCGGATGCTCGAGTCGTTTGGATTCGCCACGGAATGCGCGCTGGTTTCTGACGGGGTTGAACCGGTCGCTGCCGTTCTCCGCGAGTGGATTGGCAAAGTTGATCTGGTGGTTACGACGGGGGGAACCGGCTTCGCCCCGCGCGACCTCACTCCGGAAGCGACTGCCCTGGTGATAGAACGTGCGGCGCCCGGATTGGCGGAAGCGATGCGGTCGGCGACCTTCGGGGTCAACCCGCACGGGATGCTATCGCGGGCCATCGCAGGCATTGCCGGCTCGACGCTCGTCGTCAATCTTCCCGGGTCGGTGGCGGGGGTAGAGGAGTCGCTTGCGGTGATCGGTCCGGCACTCACCCACGCGGTCGAGTTGCTCTCGGCTCGGCCTTCCGCCCACGCTCAGAGCCTAGACTGGCACTCCTCATGACTTGTCGTTGTGCGATGGAACACCTAATGTTCGATCCGGCGTAAGAGAGCGGAGATAGCGTTGGATAACCCTCTTGCCATACTCATAACTCTCGTTATCGCAGGGGCATGGGCGGCGTACCTTCTACCGTCGATCTTCGTATCGCGGCGGAACGCTCCACTTCAATCAACCCAGGAGTTCAACCGCATCACTGCACGGCTTGCGTCTGTGCACGGTCACGCGGTCGAGAACACTGCCCTGGCCCGCATGCGTGTACTGTCACGGCGTCGCAAGTTCCTGGCCGGCCTTGCCCTTGCGGCCGTCACTACGTTGGCGTTGGCCATATGGCAGGGTTCCTCGATTCTGCTGATAGCCCATATCATCATCGATGCCTTGGGCGCGTGGTACGTCGCCATGCTTCTGCAAATCAAGCAGCGCCGGCTTGCTCCTGCGGTCGTCGATTTGCGGCCCGTGGAAGAGACCACCGAGGAGCGCCATCTGAGGATTGTGTCCTCCTCTTCCTCCTAGGGCATCCCGTGGACCAACCTGATCTGTATCCGCTCGAAGAAGCTGCCCGCGCCGAGCTCGACGAGAAATTCGCTGCCCGGGAGAGGGCGTTGTCTTTCAGCCGCAAAGCCATCCGCTCGTCCGCCAATGCCATCCGTTCTCTTCACCGTGGTGATCTCGCCGAAGCCGAACGTTTGATGGACGAGGCATCTGCCCTCGTCGCCGAGGCGGCGGCCGTGCTGTCCGGTCACGGCGATGTTCGCTACGCCGGCTTCGTCGACGACGCCGCCAAGGAGTACGCCGAAGCGCGGACCACCTATGCACTGGCACTCGGAAAGACAATTCCCTTGCCAACCGATCTGGGAGTCGGAGTCACGCCCTACCTCAACGGACTCGGCGAGGCTGTTGGAGAGCTGCGGCGTCGGATGCTGGACCTACTGCGAGCCGAGCAACTGGGCGAGGCGGAATCGACCCTCGAGGCGATGGA
>JAHEDM010000183.1:0-375 GCA_024641205.1 Actinomycetes bacterium | reverse complement strand
GCGATGGAAACGATTCACGCCCTGCTGGCCAGCCTCGACTACCCGGACGGGATGACCGGTGGATTGCGGCGCACCACCGACGTCGCCCGCGCCTTGATCGAACGGAGCCGCGCCGATCTCACGTCCACTATCGTTCAGGAGCGGCTTCGCCGCGACCTGGCCGAGCGGCTCGGCGATACCTCCTCGACCAGTTAAACTTCCACCGCCTTGGGGGTGTAGCTCAGCCCGGCAGAGCGCTTCCCTCGCACGGAAGAAGCCAGGGGTTCAAATCCCCTCACCTCCACCCCAAGAAAACCCCTGGTCAACGGGGGTTTTCTCGTGTCTTGGGCGGCATCTGAATCACTGTGTTTGGCGCTTGCGTCCGCATCGCGTCCG
>JAHEDM010000182.1 GCA_024641205.1 Actinomycetes bacterium | reverse complement strand
GCGGGCGCTGGAAGCGGACATATTCGAACCGTATGAATCTCCCCTCCTGGCCTCCGTCCCCGACGGATTGGAGACCGACGCTCGAGTGACGCCCATCGATTTCGGGGATGTGTGCATCAACTGGGACAAGGAATACTTCGCCGAAACGGGGCTAGTCCCGCCGGAAACCCTCCTCGATCTCGCCGATCCTGCCTACCGAGACTTGCTGGTAGTTGAGAGTCCTGCGACTTCATCTCCCGGATTGGCCTTCTTGTACAGCACCATCGCCCAGTTCGGAGAGGCAGGTGACTATTCCTGGATCGACTACTGGACCGACCTCAGGGACAACGGGGTTCTCGTCACCTCAGGTTGGGAAGAGGCGTACTACTCCTACTTCACGGCTGCTTCTGACGGTGACCGACCCATCGTCGTCTCCTACGCATCTTCGCCGCCGTTTGAGGTGATCTATGCCACCGAACCGATCGAAGAACCGCCGACCGCGGTCATGACCGAAGGGTGTTTCCGGCAGATCGAGTATGCCGGGATCGTGGCCGGGACTGAGGCCAGAGGGGCCGCTGAGCAGGTCATCGACTTTCTGCTCTCGACCCCCTTCCAGGACGAAATCCCGCTGTCCATGTTCGTGTTCCCGGCCAACGAGGACGCCACCCTTCCCCCTGCCTTCGTTGAATTCGCGATCGTACCGGCAGATCCATTTTCACTTCCCGGTGGGGACATCGAAGCGAACGTGCGACGGTGGATCCTGGAGTGGACGGAGGTCGTGACCGGGTGATCCGCCAAGACCGGCCCAAACGGCCGGGCCGCCTCAGGAGATTCGTTCTCATCGCGATCCCGCTCGGCTTTCTCGGCTACTTCTTCATCTATCCGGTTGCCAGCATCCTGGGAATCAGCCTGTTCGGGGAGGGCGGTTTCTCGTTCTCCGCGTTCTCGGCCATCGCCGTTCGCCCTTCCCTGCGCGGAGCCATCTGGTTCACGCTGTGGCAGGCGACCGCATCGACGCTTGCGACCCTGATGATTGCCATGCCGGCCGCGTACGTGTTCGCCCGATTCGCCTTCCCCGGCAAGAGCTTCTTTCGGGCTGCCATCACGGTGCCGTTCGTCTTACCGACTGTCGTGGTCGGGGCCGCCTACCTGGCCATGCTCGGGCCCGACGGTCCGCTCGGAATCGACCTCCGCCAGACCATCTGGGCGATTCTCATCGCCCACGTCTTCTATAACTACGCCGTCGTGGTCAGAACCGTCGGCGGGCTATGGGCGCATCTCGACCCGCGCCTGGAGGAAGCTGCCCGCATGCTCGGAGCCGGTCGGTGGCGCACCTTCCGGGAGGTATCGCTCCCACTCCTGCGCCCGGCGATTGCGGCCGCCGCCTCGATCGTTTTCCTCTTCACCTTCACATCTTTCGGAGTGGTGCTGATCCTCGGTGGATTCGAGTTCTCGACAATCGAAGTCGAGATTTGGCGCCAAACGACCGCTTTTCTCGACCTCCCCGTTGCGGGCGCCCTGGCCGTCGTTCAACTGGTCGGCATTTCTTCGATCCTGGTGGCCTACTCCCGCTATCAGGAACGGCGCAGCACCGAACTGCAGCTCCGGCCGGTGGTCGAGGTTGCCCACCCGCCCCGCGGTTGGCGGGAAACTGGACTGGTCTGGGGAGTCCTCGGCTTTACCGGCCTCTTCCTGGGGTCGCCCCTGGCTGTTCTGGCGGGACGATCGTTGCGGGTCGGGGATGGGTACGGGCTGGATGCGTATCGTTCGCTTGGCAAAGCCGGCTCCAGCCTGGTCGCTCCGGCTGAGGCCATCGGGAACTCCGCTCTTTTCGCCGTCGCAGCCACCGTGATCGCCCTCATCATCGGAACCATGGCGGCCGGCCTCATCGCGTACCACCGCAGTGCGGTCTCGCGCTGGTTCGACGTCCTACTCATGCTCCCGCTCGGGACATCCGCCGTAACCATTGGATTCGGTTTTCTGGTGGCGCTCGATACACCTATCGATCTGCGCACCGCACCAATCCTCGTGCCAATCGCTCATGCCCTCGTGGCCATCCCGTTCGTGGTGCGCACGGAGGTGCCGGTGATGCGCTCGGTGCGTACCAGGCTCCGGGAAGCAGGCGCGGTACTGGGCGCGCCTCCCGGACGGGTATGGCGAGAGATCGATCTGCCCCTCATCTTTCGATCGATGCTGGTTGGAGCGGGGTTTGCGTTTGCGATCTCCCTCGGCGAGTTCGGCGCCACTTCCTTCATCGCCCGGCCGGATGCGCCCACCCTGCCGGTCGCCATCTTCCGGTTATTGGGCAGGGCCGGAGCCGCCAATTTCAGCCAGGCCATGGCGTTGAGCACGATCCTGATGGGTCTGACCGCCTTCTCGATTCTGGCCATCGAACGGTTCCGAATCGGTGAGATGGGGGAATTCTGATGAGAATTGCGATCCGACAATTGGTCACCACCCATGCTTGAAGTACAGAACCTCACCGTCCGGTTCGGAGAGAAGACCGCTCTCGACCGCGTCGATCTGACGGTGACCGATGGCGAGATCCTCGCCGTACTGGGGCCGAGTGGGAGCGGGAAAACAACTCTGCTCCGGGTGATCGCCGGGTTACAGGCTCCCGAATCCGGATCGCTCGCCTGGGATGGTCAACGTCTCGACAACGTCGCCAGCCATGAACGTGGGTTTGGGCTCATGTTCCAGGATTACGCGCTGTTTCCCCACCGGACCGTGGCAGGCAATGTCGCCTTTGGACTGCGGATGGCACATATGCCGGGAGATCGCATCCAGGAGCGGGTCGCCGTAGTACTCGACTGGGTAGGACTGCCGGGATACCAGGATCGGTCGGTTGGCAACCTGTCCGGGGGGGAACAGCAACGGGTCGCTCTCGCCAGAGCCCTGGCCCCCGCCCCTCGCATGCTGATGCTCGACGAGCCGGTTGGGTCCCTCGATCGGGGCATGCGGGAGCGGCTCGTCGGCGAGTTGCGCCACCTATTCGTTGAGCGCGGCATCACCACGCTCTACGTGACGCACGATCAAGAAGAGGCCTTTGGCCTGGCCGACCGGATCGTCATCATGAAGGACGGAACCGTCGCCCAGGAGGGGACTCCCGAGCAGGTATGGCACAAACCCGGGGACGAATGGGTGGCCCGATTCCTCGGCTTCGACAACATCATCGACGCCACGATCACCGGCGGCGTTGCGGATACCAGCTTCGGCAGCGTGGCGATCGCAAGCGATGCCTCAGGCTCTCACCGTCTGGTGATTCGACCCGATGCGTTCACCGTCTCTGAGGCCGGGACCGTCCGGGGAACCGTGGTCACCCGGAGCTTTCGGGGCGGGCACTTCCAATTGCGCGTATCGACTCCATCCGGGGTTCTGCTGGATATGGAGATCGACCAACACCCCGTTCCAGATGTCGGCCAGACCGTGAACCTTGCCATCGACCCCGACGCAGTCGTGGTCCTGGACTGAGCGCCGTTCCTATTCCGTTCTTGCGTGAGTTTGTTGCGCTATGCGCGGGTTTCTCACGCAAGTTCGGGATGAGCCCGCAAAAAGTCCAGCGCCGCAGCCATACCCTCTGGTAATCGACACGGACGGCCATTTGCGTTGATGGAAGCAGCCATGACCTCGAGGGTCGCAACCGTCTCTCCATTCCGCGTCATCGTTTGCCGCCAGCGAGAACTCGCCCGTTTGACCTCGAGCACCTCGGATTGCACCACCACCGTGTCCCCTGCCACAGCCGGGATCTCGAACCTGGCGACCATGTCGACCACGACGATCTGCACGCCCACTTCCTTGAGCAGGTGGAGTCCCCACCCAATCGACTCGAGTGCTTCCACCCGGGCGGTTTCGAAGTACCCGAAATAGGCCGTGTGATTGACATGATCGTACGGGTCCAGCTCGTAGAAGCGGACTTTCAATTCGATGCGGTGAGCCATGGAGCCACGCTAGCGTGTGCGCCTAGTCCCGTTCTGGCGTGAGTTGGCTGCGCTATGCGCGGGTTTCTCACGCAAGTTCGGGATATGCGCCCGTCACAACCCCCTGGAGAGGCGGCTACTCTGGCCGCCATGAAGGCGTGGGTGCTGCACGATATCGGTGGGCCGCAATCCTTCGTTCTCGAAGAGGTGGCCACACCCGAACCGGGACCGGGCGAAGTGCGGGTCAAACTGACTGCTTCCGCCCTCAACCACCTGGACATCTGGTCGTCGCTTGGGATGCCCAAGCCCCATCTTCCCCACGTAGCGGGTGCCGACGGCGCCGGCATCATCGACGCGGTGGGCGAAGGCGTCACCGCCGTCCGACCGGGCGAGGAAGTAGTCGTCAATCCCAGTGTTGGCTGCGGCGTCTGTGCAGCCTGCTTGCGGGGCGACACGCCGCTCTGCTCCACATATCAGATTCTCGGTGAGCACCGGTGGGGCACCCTGGCCGAGTACGTGGTCGTGCCAGACCGGAATGTACTCCCCAAGCCGGAGCAATTGTCCTGGGAAGAAGCGGCCGCCTACGGGTTGGCCACCGGCACCGCCCACCGTATGTTGCGACGGGCCCGCCTCAGCGCTGGTGACGTGCTTTTGGTCGTCGGGGTGGGTGGCGGCGTGTCCAGCGCCGGTCTGGCCCTTGGCAAGGCGATGGGCGCCACCGTTTACGTGACCTCCACCATCACGGACAAGATTTGTAGGGCCATCCAGCAGGGCGCCGCAGGCGGGTTCAATTCAACCAACCAATTCGCCAAGGATCTCAAACGAGAACTCGGACATGGCGCGGACGTCGTGTTGGAGAACGTCGGTCCTGCCACCTGGGAACAATCGGTTCGCTCGCTCGAACCGGGCGGGAGGTTGGTCACGTGCGGTTCGACCAGTGGCACGAAGGTCGAGATCACCGTGCCGTACCTCTTCTTCAAACAGCTCGAGATCATGGGATCGACCATGTTCGACTACGACGAGTTCGCCGCAGTGACCGATTTGGTCGGCGACGGTCGCGTACCCGTTGCGCTCGACAAGATCTTTGACTTCGGCGAGCTCCCGGCGGCCCTGGCCCGGTTGGAAGCCGGGCAGCAACTCGGGAAGATCGTTCTTCGGTTCTAGCCGGGTTGTCTCACCGGGCTCTATACTTCCCTGCTGTTCCGCCACCTGGCGCGCCTCTCCAATGCAGGGCTAACCTGTGCGACGCGAGCCAAACGGCGAGCAACCCCCCTGGGGGCGTGGTGAAGCCTGGAGTTCACGCCGGCCTGTCAAGCCGGAGGTCGCGGGTTCAAATCCCGTCGTCCCCGCCAGTGGTTCTACATCTGCGCCCCAAAGGGTGCACTCGGCCAGGTAGCTCAGTTGGTAGAGCACAGGTCTGAAAAACCTGGGGTCGGCAGTTCGATTCTGCCCCTGGCCACCAACAAAACCCCAGGTAAGACCCCCAAAGGGGTTTGTATACCTGGGGTTTTGTCACGTCCCTCGGCACACACTGTTGGTATCAGTGTCTGTCAAAACTTGGGGGTGTTTCTGGGTGTCTTGCGGCCTTTTCGCGGCCTCGACGTTTCAGCCAAGTTCGGTCATGTCCGACAGTCCGTCCGGCTAGGACTCCCCGGCAAGGGCGAGCACCACTCGACCAAATCTGAAAAGTCCTTGAGTTGCTCCTGAAGGTCCCAGGTTCGAGTTACAGCCGGGTAGTCAGCCACATCTGGGTATGGAGTACCTTCAGGTTGAACTGCCGGCGTTTCCGCTCGAGGTGTTCGCGCTGTCCTTCGGTCAAATCGGTGCGGGCGACTAGCCCGTCGATTTCCTCTTGCACCGTCGCCATCTGTGCGGTGAGCCGGGAATGGTCCCGGTCGATTTCCAGCCATGATCTGGTCATTAGATAACCCTCCGTGGGCATCAGTGAACGATTGGTTTCGTTCCGCGATGGCCAGAGGCCTTTTGTGGCGT
>JAHEDM010000181.1 GCA_024641205.1 Actinomycetes bacterium | reverse complement strand
TTGTGGCCCTCGACATGTCGATTTCCGACGAGGAGCTGGCGGACCTCGACCGTCGCGGGGTTCGCGGGGTTCGGCTCAACCTCGACAACAAGGGAGGCATGCCAATCGAGCTGTCCGAAGCGCCCGAGCTGGCGCGCCGGATCGAGGGGTTGGGCTGGCATATGGAGTTCTTGTTCGCAGGTCACGACCTTCCCGAACTCGTCCCTCTGTTCCGGTCGCTGCCGGTTCCGATGTCTATCGGGCATTTTGGCTATATGCCGGCCGCCGAAGGCGTGTCTCATCCGCCTTTCCAGATGTTGCTTGACCTGGTCCGCGAGGGCAATACCTGGGTCAAACTGTCCGGGCCTAATCGCCTTGGGGTGGGTGATCTTCCTCCCTGGCCTGACGTGGTTCCGCTGGCTCACGCGTTGATAGAAGCCAATCCCGACCGGATGCTGTGGGCAAGTGATTGGCCCCATCCCAACAAGTACGAAGCCCAGCCCAACGACGCCGACCTTATTGAGCAGCTCGAATTGTGGGCTCCGGATCCGGCCATGCGGCGTCGTATCCTGGTCGACAACCCGACCCGGCTCTACCGGTTTTAGCCATGGCAGCACCCGTTGCGGTAATCGGTCTGGGCATCATGGGTTCACGGATGGCGGGTCGCCTCCTATCTGCCGGTTTCTCTTTGCGCGGATACGACCCCAACCCCGCCCGCTCCGAAGAGTTCGAGGCCGCGGGGGGAACGCCTACCGCATCCCCGGCGGAAGCCGTCCAGGGTTGCGAGATTGCTCTGCTTTCCCTTCTGACCTCGGACATCTCCCGGGAGGTATGCCTGGGGGAGGGGGGTCTCAGCTCCTCGGGCTCCAGGTCGCTGCTGGTGCTCGACGCCACTACCGGGAGACCGGAGGATGCCGTGGTGATCGCCGATGGGCTGGCGAAGGTCGGGATCGAATATGCCGACGCGACGGTAAGCGGCAACGCCCCGGTGGCCGCTCGTGGGGAATTGGTCGTGATGCTTGGGGGATCCGATGATGCCTACCGGCGCTCTCGCCCGGTTCTCGAGGCTATCGGCCGGTCACATCATCATGTCGGGGGAGTGGGTTCCGGTGCGCAGGCCAAACTCATCGTGAATCATGCGTTGACAATCAATCGGATGGCATTGGCGGAAGCTCTGGTGGTCGCCGAGCTGGCCGGTCTTGACCTCAACCGGATGCTCGAGGTCCTCAAGGATGGGGTGGCGTACTCCAAAGCCATGGATTTGTGGGGTGAGCGGATCATCGCGGGCGACCATTACCCGCCGTCGGCTCGCGTTCGTCAAAGTCACAAAGACGCTCGCCTCATCACCGAGCATGCACAGGCGCTTGGTGCCCCGACCGCGCTTGTAGACGTGGTCCGAGCCGCTTTGGAGGAAGCCGAGGCGTCGGGGCTGGCGGACGCCGACAACTCTGCGGTTGCCGAGGTGGTGCGACGTCGGGCGGGAATCGGGCGCATCGAGGTGGGCGAATGACCACAGAACCTTGGGAGGCGTGGGCAAAACGGTGGGGGCCCAGCATGGTGTCCCGGCCCCCGGTACGCACGATCGATGTGCACACGCACCTGGCGGTTCCCGAGTCGGCGGATATAACGCGGCCCCATTTCCAGCCCGAGAGCGATCCCCGAACGTTCTTCTCCTCGCCGGAGACCAAGTCGCTGAACCAGAAATACCACCATGAGGTGCATGGCAAGTTCACCGATCCTGAAGTCCGCATCGCCGATATGGACGCCCTGGGCATCGACGTGCAGCTCGTGGCGATGGCACCTTTCCAGTACTTCTACTGGGCTGATGAGTCGCTCTCGCCACGGGTGGCTCGCCTTCAGAACGACCGGATTGCCGAAGTGGTGGCTTCGCATCCGGGCCGCTTTGTCGGGCTGGGTACCTTGCCGATGGCCCATCCCGAGGCGGCTGTATTGGAAGCCCGGCGGGTTGCCGGCCAGTTGGGATTTCCCGGGATCGAAATCGGGGCGGATGTCAACGGTCTCGATCTTGACGATGCACGGTTCGCGGTCCTGTGGGCCGAGCTCGAGGAACTGGGCCTGGTGGTCGTGCTCCACCCGGCGGGGTTCACCGAGGGACGACGCATGACCGACTATTACCTGGTCAACGTAATCGGGATGCCTCTTTCCTCAACCCTGGCCGTCACCCGGATGATCCTTGGGGGCGTCTTCGAACGCCACCCGGACCTGAAGATGCTGGTGGTGCACGGCGGTGGGTATTTGCCGTTCTACCCGGCTCGCACCGACCATGCTTTCCGTCACCGTCCCGAGATGAGACGTCACATCGATCGTCTTCCCTCCGACTACCTCTCGCGTTTGTATTTCGACATCACGGTGTTCGACGCCGGGATGGTCGAGCAACTCGTCCGCTCCTACGGTGCCGACCATGTGCTGTTGGGCACCGACTACCCCTTCGATATGGGCCTTCCCGATCCGCTCGCCCTGGTCGCCGAGGCCCGACTCACCGAGGCCGAACGAGACCTCGTGGTCGGCGGGAGCGCGACGCGGCTATTCCGAATCGAGAACTGAAAGGTAACCATGGCACGCATCCCATTGATCGAAGACCGGACCGACGACCTCACAGAGGAACAGCTGGAGACTTACGACTGGGTCGTCCAAAGTCGTGGCAAGATGATCCGCCCGTACGAGGTGATGCTCCACACGCCGACCATCGCCCGACATGCCGCCGAACTCGGCGCGCAGATCCGATTCGGCTCAACGCTGTCTGATCACGATCGGGAATTGGTGATAATCACGGCCGCGGTCGTACATGGCTGCGCATTCGAGTGGGACAGTCATGCCCCGCTGGCTCGCGCCGCGGGAGTGCGCCCCGAGTTGATCGAGCACCTCGAAAACGGCGGGTCTATCGACCTGACCGAGACCGAGTCGCTTCTCATCGGATTCGTGCGCGAACTCTGTGCCGAAAGCACGGTCTCGTCTGCGCTCTTTGCCGCTGCCCGAGAGTATCTCGGTCAACGGGGTGTGGTGGAGCTGTGCACCACAGTCGGCTATTACACAATGCTCGGCTATGTGATGGGCGCCTGTGGAGCGTGCTGAGGGACATACTGCGCGGTCGGGGATATCCTTCGCTCCCGGATGTTCAGACTCACCGTTCTCCTGATTGGCCTTCTGCTGGTAGCGGCCGCGTGTTCCGATTCGGGTCCTGCCGCCATCGTGAACGGGATTCCGATTGAGAACGAACGGCTCGAGGAGCTGCACGATCCGCCCGGCTCGATATCCGATGCCGAGCGTGCCTCCAGCCTCTTTCTACTCATCCTCCACCAGCTCGTCACTACCGGCGCGGAGCGAGATTTCGGAGTGTCGGCCACGGGAGACGAGCTCGAAGCAGCCTTTGCACTTCGCACCGGCGGCTCCGGAGACGTCGATACGGTTCTTGCCGACCGCGGCGTGACCAGGGCAAGAGTCATGCTCGAAGCGGAACTCGACGTAATCAGGGGGCGGGTCGAGGAGGAGATTGTTCGGTCCGGATCACCCGGAGTCGACCTTGACAAGGCCTACCGGGACTTCCTGGCAGTCAACTCGAAGTCTTGTTTGGTAGTACTCACTTTGTTGGATCCGTCGTTGGCCGTTGAGGTGGAGAGTCGGGTGGAGGCGGGAGAAGGCCTCGAAGCCATCTATGCCGCCTACCCGGATCGGACCGCCAGGTTCGAACCGGGGTGCCTCAGTCCGATCGACCACGGCGCCGAGTTCGCTTCGGTCGCACTCGATGGTGAAGTGGGTCGCTCCTACGCACGAGAGCCGGACGCGGGCGGTGTCTACGTAGTGTTGGTGACCGAGCGCCTGGCGCCAAGTGCCGATGAAGTGCGAGACGAAGTGCTCGAAACTGCAATCGAACGGCAGGGTCCCGAGCTGTTCAATCTGTGGGCGGCCGACCTTATCGCTCGCGCCGAGGTCGAGGTAAGCGACCGGATAGGGACCTGGGAACCGGGACCGGGCACGGGCGACCTCCCGACGGTGGTAGCCGGCTCCGGCTGAGCCGCCGAGCAGTCGGCAAATGTTGGACCTTCTCACCTCCGGCGGTCGGTCCCAGTTTGGGCTAGGCCATGAACCTGCCGCCGTTGACCGAAACCGTTTGGCCGGTCATGAACCCGGCTTCCGGAGACGCCAGGAACACCACCCAGCCGGCCAGCTCGTCCGGTCTTTGATATCGGCCCAAAGGTATCGACGCCGCCGTCGCCTGCCGTTCGGCTGCATCACGAAGTTGCTCGATTCTCTCCGTGATGACGGCCGATGGGGCCAACGTGTTCACGGT
Organism: Actinomycetes bacterium; assembly: GCA_024641205.1. Lineage (GTDB taxonomy): Bacteria > Actinomycetota > Acidimicrobiia > Spongiisociales > UBA4744 > UBA4744. The sequence continues at coordinate 1,651 of JAHEDM010000181.1, read as the reverse complement.
GATTTTGTGGGGCGCTAACTCCCAGGCCATGACCCTGGTCAGGGAGTGGACGCCTGCCTTGGCCGCCGCATAGGGAGGAGCCGTCCGGTAGTTGACCATCTGGCCGGCCAAAGAACCGATGTTGATGATGCGTCCGGCCTCCGACCGCCGCAACAGCGGCAGGGCCGCTCTCGTCACCAGAAACACCGACGTGAGGTTGAGATCGACGATCCGGTGCCACTCCTCGAGCGTCGTGTCTTCCATGCTCCGCTGCGTCGGGAAGCCGCCGGCGTTGTTGACCAACACGTCGACCCGTCCGGATTCTCGTTTGATGGTTTCCATGGCAGCCTCGACCTCGGCTTCGGAGGTGACGTCACAACTGATGAACCGGGAGTGTTCGATGAGTCCGGCAGCCTCGGAACCCAGTTCCGCGTCGATGTCGAGTAGGTAGACGAACGCCTTGGCCGCACCCAAGGCCAGCGCGGTGGCCCGGCCGATGCCGGTGGCGGCGCCGGTGACGATGGCGATTCGACCCTGAGGATTCATTATCTTGCCAAGTCAAAGAGTTCTTCGGGGACACTCTGGTGGGCCAGGGTGATCGCCGCGGCGGAAGCGTCTAAGAACGCGGTGCGTTCATCGTCGGTCAGATCGACGAACTGGACTCCGTTGCCTTCCATTCGTCTTCGCAAGGTGAGTTCCAGTTCTTCGGCCGCCCGGCGCTGGACGGCGATGGCGGTGGCGGCCGCCCTTTCCACGATGTCGCGCAGGTCGGCCGGGAACCCTTCCAGGGTCCGGCGATGGGCGAACAGCCCGCGGGCGCCGTACAAATGGCCCGTCATCGTTACATGGGAGTGAAGCTTGTCTACGCCGTATGCAGCCGTGTTGGCCAGTGGATTCTCCTGGGCGTCGACCTCGAAGTTGACGATCGCCTCGATCGCCCGGTTCAGGTCGACCGCCACCGGAATGGCACCCCACGATCTGATGAGCTCTTCGTGGATGGCATTGGGCTGCAGCCGGACCTTCATATCCCGGAAGTCGTCTGGGGTACGGGCGGGACGAAGCCGGTTAGTCATGTGGCGGAACCCGTTGTCCCAGAAACCTAGTGCTTCAAATCCAGTCGAGGCCCGCACAGCTTCCTTGAGCGCTTCACCCAGGCTCCCGTCCAGTGCCCGGTGGGCTGACTCGAGACTTTCGAAAAGGAAGGGGGTGTCGAGGACGTTCAACGCCGAAACTCTCTCACCCAGATAACTGGCTGAGAAATAGCAGAAGAACATCTCTCCGGTCTCAACCAGCTTGAAAAGGTCGGTGTTGATCCTTCCCGTGTCCATGATGTTCCAGGTGATCTCCACGTCCACGTCACCGTTGGTCTCGCCCTCAACGACTCGCCGAAAGGCGGCGAGACCTTCGCCGTGGGCACTGTCCTGGGGGCCGTAGCCTCCGATCCAGAGCTGCCTTGAACTCATAGGGCGAATAGGGGGTTGCGATGATCCATGAAGCGATCGTATACGATGCGCGATCAACCTGTCGAAAGGATGGGAGAAGTGGATGTTGCCCCTCACGGCGTCCCTCGTCTAGAACGGGTAACGCTCCGTCCGCTCCCGGCCGCGGTTCGATGGTCTTATCGATGCCGTAGCCACGTCCCGATTGAACCCGATGGCTGCCGTACCATGCC
>JAHEDM010000180.1 GCA_024641205.1 Actinomycetes bacterium | reverse complement strand
GGGGCTCATCTTTGTCGATCCACTGGATTTGTCAGGAGTGGAGCAGGTCGCAGGCGGGCACGGTGCGGTCCTGATCGCCGCCTGGCGGACCGATTACCTCTGTTTCCCGGGGATCGACGATTGGCCCACAGATACCGCCAGTCGATTTGCCTACCTGGATGGGGTCGAGCGGGCGCAGCGTCTGCGAGAAGAGATGGAGAACAGCTCAACGCCGGTGACGGGTGCTCAGACGCCGCTGGATGCGTTCGCGGTCATGGAACAAGAAGCTATCGCTCTTCGCCAACCGGGGGTGCTCCTCGAAGCCGTCCAGGCGGAAGTTCCCGTCGCGACCCTCGAATCGCTGCGTAGCGACCCGCATGTTGCCGGGCTTCGCTTGGCCGACTTCCCGACCGAATGGATCGACCTGCCGGCCTTGCCTGTTCCCAACTGCGAGAGCCGGTGAGACATCCTGAGGTAATCCGGCCGTGTGGTCCGCCGGGAGCCATGTTTTGACCTGCGGGGGTCGGCCCGGACCGTGCCGGCCGGTTGGCTCATCGGATCGCTCTACTCAGAACCGGGGTGACTTCACCCGACCATGTCTGAAGAAAGGGATCGAAGTTCACCTGCCGGTCAGCGTGGAGGGCGCTAGTTTTGACGAATTGTTGCTGCGCAAGAGGCAAGGATTCCGGTTCGAATACCGGAGCGACCGGCGCGCATGGCCCTCGCAACACTTGCGAGTAGATGGGGCTGCGCCGCTCGAGGTGGTGGTTTCCTCTCGTACCATTGAGGGAGGTGGTCGGGAGGTGACCCCTTTCTTACCGTCAGTTGGGTATGCCCATCTCGAAGATGTCCTCGAGATTGTCCAATGTTCGCTTCAGGTCTTTTTCCAAAGCCTTGGGGAGCAGTGTGCTGTCGATCAGGCGGCCCATGAAGTTGGTGGCTCCCTCGGTTTCGAGTACGACGCTCAGGAGGAAGTGATCATTGAGTTCCGTGTAGTGCCATTCCTGAATCACGTCGGGCAACGGCGGGACCTTGGCAGTGAACTTCACGAGGGCACCCTCGTCATGCTCTTGGAGCGTTGCGATGCCTTCGATCTTCCGGCCGAGGAGCCGGTACGCAAACTTGACGCTGTCGCCAACGGCATTCCAAGCGCCGGTATCGGGGTCGACAATGTGATCGAATCCGGCGTAGTAGTCCGGCCAGTGCCGAAAGTCGTTGACGTAGTCCCACCCCAGCTTGAGCTCGACCGGCATCGTGCGGGTCTCTTCAAAACGCATATGGTTCACCTCCTTCGGGAGTCGGACTGGCACCCCGGCGGCGGCGAGAAGAAGGGCGCTTGACCCCAGCCTCCAAGGTACGCCCGAACCAGCTTCGTGGCTAGAGGGTTCGTGCCTGGGGTGAGGATGGCCCCGGAGATCCTTCTACCATCAAAGTGTGTTGCGTACCCCCTCTTTCCGGCAAGGCCTTCGAGATGGCTTCCCCGTCTTTCTGGCGGTCGGGGTGTTCGGAATCGCCTTCGGAGTGCTGGCCGTCCAAGCCGGGCTGGCAGCCTGGCTGACCGTGGTCGCCTCGGTCGTGATTGTTTCCGGGGCCGCCCAGTTCGCATTGGTGGGGTTGCTGGCCGCCGGGCCCGGCCCGGTGCTTGTGGCGACCACCGGCCTCGCCCTGCGCCATCTGCCCATGTCGGCAAAGCTGGCAAGCCTCGTCGGGGATCGTTCCCTGCGAACCAGAGTGGGCCTCGCCTGGGTTCTCACCGATGAGACATTCGGCCTCACTTTGCGAGCGTCTCAAACCGGGGTCCCCGATTTGGCGGCCTACAAGGCGGCCGCCGATCTGATGCTCTATTCGGCCTGGGTTTCGGGAACCGCCGTCGGGGCTTTTGTAGGGAAGGCCATCGACCCGGCCGCCCTGGGAATCGATGTGCTCTTCGCCTTGCTCTTTCTCGGACTGGCAGCTCCTCTGATTCGCACTCGTCGCGACTGGTTGGTCGTCGGCCTGGCGGTCGTCTGTGCCGTGCTCGCCACGCTTGTTCTTCCGGAGGCATGGCAGATCACGGGAGCGGCGACCGTGGCAGCCTGCATCGGGACGGCGATCCGTGAATGACCTGACGCTCATCCTGTTGGTCGCCGCCGTCACTTTCGGCAGCCGGGTGGTGTTCCTGGCCCGGCGCCGTTCCGTTCCGGAAGGAATCGTCGGACGCTTTCTCGAAGTCTTTCCGCTTGCGCTATTCATAGCGCTCGCCACCACCGGACTAACGGCACCGGAAGGCGTTCTGGCCGTCACGCCTGCGCTGGGGGGTGCGGTCGGCGGGGTAGTCGGCGCAATCGTGACGAGACGGTCCCTGGTCGGGACCATCCTCATTGGGGCGGCAGGCTACTGGCTGGCCCGGGTCCTGGCCGGGTGAATTACCCGGCTAAGAAGTCGATGATGCGGGCCTCTTCGGTGGTCCCGTCGGTGATGAACTCGCGCACGAAGTCGCGGGCATCCTCATCGAGGTACTGCACGGGCGGGCTTTTCATGAAGTAGGCGGAAGGACCCGGCAACGGCCCTCCCATTCCTCGATCTCTGGCAATCTGCACGGTTCGGATCGCGTCGATCACGACGCCCGCCGAGTTTGGCGAGTCCCATACCTCGAGCTTCAACTCGATATTGAGCGGCACATCGCCGAACGATCTCCCCTCGAGCCGTATGTACGCCCACTTGCGATCTGACAGCCACGACACGAAATCGGATGGTCCAATGTGGACGTTGCCGTCGCCGAGGTCGTAGGGGATCTGTGAGGTCACGGCTTGCGTCTTGGAGATCTTCTTTGAGTGGAGGCGGTCGGGTTCCAGCATGTTCTTGAAGTCCATGTTGCCGCCTACGTTGAGCTGCATCGTTCGTTCCAGGTCAACACCCCGTTCCTCAAGGAGCCGGGCCAAGGCTCGATGGACGATGGTCGCGCCCACCTGTGACTTGACGTCGTCGCCGATGATGGGAACCCCGGCGGCCCGGAACCTCGCTGCCCACCAAGGATCTGAGGCAATGAATACCGGAATGCAATTGACGAACCCGACCCCGGCTTCCAGAGCGGCTTCCGCATAGAACCGGGTCGCCTTTTCCGAGCCGACCGGCAGGTAGTTGACCAGGACGTCGACCCGCGCCTCCCGGAGGGCGGCCACGACGTCGACCGGGTCCGCCATCGACTCTTCGACAGAGTCCCGGTAGTACGAGCCGAGCCCGTCGAGGGTCGGCCCGCGCAACACCTCCGTTTCGAGATCGCCTACCTCAGCGAAGCGCACGGTGTTGTTCAAACCGGCCCACATCGCCTTGGCAACGTCCAGTCCGACCTTGGTCGAGTCGACGTCGAAGGCAGCCACGAAGCGAAGATCGCCGACGTGGTAATCGCCCATCTTCACGTTCATGAGCCCGGGGATGGAATCGTCCGACCCCGCCTCCCGGTAGTAGTCCACTCCCTGCACCAATGAGTTGGCGCAATTGCCTACTCCGACGATGGCCACGCGGATTTCGCTCAAGAGCTATGCAACCTTTCGGGATGATCGTTCGTTGGGTTGGATCGGGGGTACCGACCGTGGACTAGATATCTTGCCCAAAGCCCGGTGTTACGTCCACTCGCTTTGACCTCACGAGCGATACCCTCGACAATCCGTCCTACACCAAGAAAGGTATGACCTCCATGGCCGAAGCACTTGTCACGGTCCATTCCATCTGGCGCTGGCTGGTTCTCCTGGGCCTCGTCGTAGCTTTGGTCTACGGGTTCTCCCGTTCATCTGACACGGCACCGCTTGACAAGAGCACCGCCCGGCCGTTCACCTTCGCGCTGATGATGCTCGATATTCAGGTTCTCATCGGCCTCCTCGTATGGATTACCAACCGCGCCTGGGAGTTTGACGTCTTTTTGGCCTGGATCCATCCAGTCGGCATGCTTCTTGCCCTTGGGGTTGGGCACGCCATCGTGGGGAGAGCCACGAAATCCGGAAGGACCACCGCCTACCGCACGGCCGCCTTCGGAATCCTGGCGGCGCTGGCCATCGTGGCGGCCACCATTCCCAGGGACGCATGGTTCTGAGACGGGGACTCTTGGTGGGCCTGGCAGTTCTGGCGTTGAGCGGCTGCGCGAGTTCGCACGGCCCGTGGACCGACGCAAGCGGCAATATTGCCTCGTCCGGCATCATCGTCGAATACAACGGGTTCAATCGGTGCGGAACCCAGGATGTCGTGTTCATCGAGTACGCCGGCCGGACCTATGCGAACGACCCGGCCGGAGTCCTGGGCCCTCTCACAAGCGGGGGCGGCGGGTTGTCGACGTTCAGCGATCAGGCCGAGCTTCCTCCCGACGCGCAGGCAAGCGGCTATCGCCACAATATCCGTGAAGTCTGGATCGCCGAATCCGACGTCGAGAATAATCTCTACCTCGTGTACGACGACGAGCGGGTCGAACGCTGGCCGCGGGCGGAAATCCCATGCGAATAGACCGGTTTTGGCGTGCAAACACCCGAAATAGTGTCCCATATGGACGCCAAAACGGTTTTGGTCAGCCGTCGTAGTCGATCAGCACCATCAGAGAAGCGCGATACATCGACCCGTCGATGCTGGTTCCTGCAATCAGCGCGGTGAACGGTTCGAGTACCACACGCACATCACCCTCGGCTCCGAATACGTCGACCATTCCCGCCACGTCTGCGAAGAAGGACACGACGTAGTCGTCGCCCGGAAGGGAATCGACCGCGGTTGCAAAGGCCGGATTGGCCGTCAGGTTTGGGCCACCGGCACCGATCCTGGCCAGATCGCTACTACTGGTGCCGACCAGAAACCGCTGGTCGGTCACTCCGAAGGCCACCGCCTCTTGCCCGTTGTCTTCCAAGACGTAGAGATCGTCCCCGGCGACCTTTGTGGTCGAAACCGGAATACCCTCCTCGGCCAGGGTGTCGTTCAGTTTCGCGACCGTGTCACGCAACGGCACCGGGGACGACGTGCCGACAAATCCGACCAGCCCGATCGGGTAGCCGGTCTCGGAGGCCATGAGGCCGGATTCCGAGCGCAGCAAAGCAACGCCGAGGGCGCCGTCCAGGTACGCAACGAATTCGTCGATGGGATGGAACCCGAGCTCTTCGGCGAAGCCATCCAGTTCGTCCTCATAACCTGACTCGAAGCCCATGATCGAGGCCGCAACCGATGACCAGATGCCCGCAGGGCTCCCATACTCCGCGAAGGCCAGCGTGTCCACCGGGAGCAGGGCGGGAACCGATCCCGTACCGAGGAGATCCGGTGTGTACCAGTCGGGAGAGTTTCCATTTTCAAAGAGGGCGATCGCATCAAAGGAAACGCCGGCGTCGGTGACCGTAACGGCTAGTGAGGCACCCTCCCAACCGTCCAGCAGGTCCTGGGCCAAGTCGACGTCTGGTGAGGTTGGTGCGAAATCGGTAGTCAGAAGGCTTTCGTAAATGTTCTTGTAGAACCCACCGTCCATCCAGCCGGTGAACAGCCGCGACTCGGGAAGGGATTCTGTGGCCGCCGTGAAGGAGGGGTTGTCGGCCAACGAGGCTCCGTTCTGCGCATCGATTCCTCGTTGCACGGCTCCGGCTGTGCCTGCCAGCAGCATTCCGTCGGATACCCCGATGCTTGCTTGGGTCCCGGCTTCCGCCCACGACAGCAGATCGACATCCTCATACCTGGTCGGCATCAGGGATATTCCTTCGCGACCGGCAGACGCTCGGAAGGTCTCCAAGAAATCTCGCGCCTTCCCCTCGTTTCTCACCTCCACGGCTATCAGGACATCAGGTGTCGCTGCGGAATCCATTGGGTCCCACCTGCCGCCAAGAACACCCACCCCGATCGTTCTGCCGATCCAGGGGCGAATGTCGTTGCTGAAATCGAAACCGGCGGACGCCTGGAGTTCGGCATCGAGGTCGGCGATCAAATCCTGGGGGTCGTGAACGTCCTCACCGAGCCGTCCGAGGAC
>JAHEDM010000179.1 GCA_024641205.1 Actinomycetes bacterium | reverse complement strand
TCGCCCTCCTCGGCCCAGACGTCGTAATCTTTGGTGAGCCGGCTGCTCATTTTTGTGACCCGCTCCGACAGCTTGCGAGTTGTCACGACGGGTACGCCCACCGCGGCATAGAACACCTTCTTGGTGTTATCGACAATCATTCCGTTTCCTCCTTTGCTCCCGATTGAACAAATGTTCGGTAGATATCGAGAAGCACTTGTTTTTGTCTTTGGTTCAATTGTTGGTCCGTTTCTATGGCCTCGACGACGGTGGGCGGACTGAATCCGTCTTCCAGCAGTCCGGCCCTCGAGTAGAGCGACTCGGCCTGGATGGAGAGGCCCCGGGCGATCGACTTGAGAATCTCGGCAGACGGCTTGCGAAGGCCCCGCTCGATCTGGCTCAGGTAGGGGTTAGAAATCCCTGCCTTGTCGGCCAGCTTCCGGAGCGAGATATTGGCCCGCTCGCGTTGCTGCCTGATGAAGGCGCCGAGGTCGGCACCTTTCTTCTCTTCGGTCGTGTCGTCTATGGTCACCCTTAGCAGTATATTGCGAAGTGCTAACTATTGCAAGCAGAGTAACCCCGTTCTGGCGTGAGTTCCGTGCGCATAGTGCAGCGAAGTCACGCAAGAACGGGAAAGGGTCAGTCCTGTTCGAAGGCCCGGGCCAACTCCTCGAGAAAGTCTTGTGCCCGGCCGGGTTGCTGATCGAGGATCAGGTCACCGGAGATCGTCCAGGTGTTCAGGCACCAGGGACAGAAGTATTCGCCGCTTTCGAGACGAACCGAGTCCCGGGCTGCGCAGTGCGGGCAATCGTTGGCTGATGGCACGTCGGTTGATTCTGCCCGATCCGACCTGCGCAATGCGAACTGGGCGGATCGGGAGACCGTGCAGCGATACCCCAGGATGACACCTTTCCGGGCCGCAGGTGTACCCGGCGCCGGGTCGCTCAGCTGACTTCTCAGAAGATGCTGGTCCGCTCGCTGAGCATGACATCCAGGGCACTCTGAACCCGGGAGCGCACCGTTTCCGCTATCTCTAATACTGTGAGCCGGTCCGGGCGATCGGTGGCAGGTCCTACCTCGATTGGTTCGAGGAATCGGATCTGCCATCGAACGGGCAGCGGGATGGGATTGAGCCACACTGCCATCTCGTCGACCCGCTGCTGGGGAAATACCAGCCGCACCAGTTGCGCCAGCCGTTTGGACGTGAACATGGCGGGGTGAACATCCTCCGAGCCGAGGATGGCGACGGGGACGATCGGGGCTCCGGCCCGCATCGCCAGTCTTGCGAAACCACCGCGGCCAAAGCGCTGGAGCTGGTACGCCTCCGAGCTGGGTTTTTGAAACCCCTGGACACCTTCGGGAAACACTCCGAGCAGGTGGCCGTTTTCGAGTACCCACATCGCGTCCTCCTTGGCGGCGTAGGCCGCTCCCGATTTGCGGTAGAGATGCGAGTAGGTGGGGATCATGTTGAAGATCTCGGTGCCGATCACGCGCACCCGACGCGGAAGCGGGCTTTCATTCGTCACTGCCATCTGCAACATCAAGGCGTCATAGGGGATTGCGGCTCCACCATGATTCGCGGCGAGAACCGCCGCACCTTCCATGGGCACGTGTTCGATGCCCCTTGTCAACACCCGGAAGTAATCGAAGTAGATGTAGTTGCCGAGGTGCCACAGCATCTCGGCAATCACCGGATCCAGTCCGAGCGCGTCAATGTCGTAGCTTGCCATCTGCAGATGCCGGAGAAGCGCAGGCCACGTGTCAAACCCAAGGGCGCCCGTGGCCGGGATGGCCAGGTCGGAGAAGTTGGTTCCGCCGTGCAGAGCACACCGGTCGTGGTCGATCACCGGGGGGAGCCCACACGGAAATCCCTCAATGGTGACGAAGTCACAGGTCCGATTCTGATCGACCATCAGTCCCAGCCGATCGCGGGTTGTTCTCCTTCTTTCTTCGCCGCTTTTCACGACTCGCCGGAGGTTCGGCTTCTGGGTTGGTTCTGAAAGGCGTTCGCTCGCTTTGAGCCCTGCGGTCACCGATTGCACGAGTTCCGCCTTGCTCATCGATGATCTGCCGCTGATGTCCAAAGCTCGTGCCAGAGACCGCAGTTCTTGCACGCTGAGGCGTTTGAGGATCTCATCCATGTTGGTTACCCAAGGGTTGGGGCCGGCAAGCGGTCGTAGGTGGCCAGCACCAGACGTCGGCAATTCAAGCTCGGTTTGAACCCGAGTGTCTCCCGCATGAGGCGGGTATCGACCACTCGACCGTACTTGATGAGGCTGTCGAGATGTCGGGGAAGCGAGGCGCCGAAGGGCCGGAGCGCTTTCATCGCCAGCCCGTACTGTCGGGCAGGCAGCCGCTGGTTGATCCGACCGCCCAAGCGCAATATCCGGCTGAGGTAGAGCTGTCCGTCGCTGCTGACGTTGAAGGTTCCGGCCGTCGGATGGTCGATGGAGTGCTCCAAAGCCAGAACGGCGTCATCTTCGTGGACGAACTGCAGCCGCGGATCGCTTCCCAGCAGAGTTGGAACGACCGGAAGCCGCAGATAGCGGCTGAGCCGGTTGCCGATGGTTGCTCCCACGATCGGATTGAACCGCAACACCGTGAACGTGACGCCGGGCAGCTCGGCTTCGAGTTGAGAAACGGACGACTCAACGTCCCGCAGGCTGCGTTCATATCTCGTCAGGCGTGCCGGCGTCGACGTGGATTCGCGAACCACCGATGGATTGCGGGGCCCTGATCCGTATACGGCCGCGTCGGACTTCACGATGACATTCTTGACATCGGAAAGGCGTCCGATCGCCCCGAATAGTGCCTGGGCGCCCAGGACGACACTCGACCGGGCGTGATCGGGACCGAGAAGAGCAGACCGGTCGAGCGTTTGGAGATGCACAACGGTTGTCGGCCGTACGGAGATCACATGGTCTGCCAGCTCGAGGACGTCGAGGCTCGACAGGTGAAAATCGGACGAGAAATCGGCGGTCGGCTCGACCTCATCCACGGCGAACACTTCCGTATCAGCCCGCGATTCGAGGCTTCGGACCAACTGTCCTCCCACCCACGACGACGCTCCGGTCACCAGAACCCTGTGCATGGGCGAAGTGTAGGCCGGGCGAACCATGGCTCTCCGCAGGCCCGCGGAGCGAATGGGGAAGGTGCGCCGCCAGAACGTGCGGTGCTTCTCTGCTCGCATGGAATCTTCCCTCGCCGCGGTTCTGTTCGCCGGGCTTTGGGTACCATCTCGAGCATGGAAGCCCTCTTGCTCGAGTTTGGTGGAGAAGGCACCTCTGAGTGGATGATTGAGTTGGCCGACGAGCTGGTCGAGGATCCCCATTGCCGTCTGGTCTTGATGGGCTCGGATCAAAGGGGTGTCGTCCTGGTTACCATCTGGGAGGCGGATATGATCGGCGAGGTCGAAGCTGGACTGGCAGGCCTCGTCGCAGACGGTGTTCGGCTCAGGCGTCTGTCGGTGGTCGACCCACGAAATCCGGCTGGGCTGTCCTGAAAACCGGTGGAGGCTGACAAGATGATGGGCTGGGCCAACAGACCGTTGAACGGTGCGCGGTGCGATCTGCGAACCGGCATCATGCGACGCAAGCCCCTAGACGCATTCCGCGAGACGGCGAGATGAGTTCGATGATCATTGTGATGAAACCCGATGCGACGCAGGAGGACGTGGACCAGGTCCTCGCTCGCTTGGCTTCGATCGATTCGGAGGCCCACGTTTCGGTTGGGCAGAAGCACACCGTCATCGGTGTGATCGGTGATCGTGAGCGCATTCAGCAATTGCCGTGGGAGGCGATGTCCGGCGTCGAGCGAGCCGTGCCGGTGCTCAAGCCGTTCAAGTTCGTCAGTCGTGACTTCCAAGATGCCGACACGGTGATCGAGGTACGGGGTGCACGGATCGGCGGCGGTTGGTTTGCGGTGGTGGCCGGACCGTGTGCCGTTGAAAGTCGCGACCAGCTGTTCCGGGCCGCTGAGGCTGTTCAGGCGGCAGGTGCCCACATCTTGCGCGGCGATGCTTTCAAGCCGCGAACCTCGCCGTATGCATTCCAGGGTCTTGGCGAAAAAGGTTTAGAGCTTCTAGCCGAAGCTCGGGAAAAGTTCGATATGCCGTTCGTCGCTGAGGTGCTCGACCCCCGCGATGTCGAGCTGGTGGCTTCCTATGCCGACATCCTCCGGGTCGGTACCCGCAATATGGCCAACTTCACGCTGCTGACCGAGGTAGGTAGACAGGCCCGGCCCGTCCAGCTCAAGCGAGGCTTCACGGCCACGGTGGAGGAGTGGCTGAACGCCGCCGAGTACATCTACAAAGAAGGCAATCATCAGATCATCATGGTCGAGCGAGGCATCAGGACATTCGAGACCTCGACTCGCAACACCCTTGATATCAGCGCGGTCCCGGTGGTGAAAGGCTTGTCGCACCTCCCCGTGATGGTCGACCCGTCTCACTCCGGCGGGCATCGTTATCTGGTGGCACCGCTCGCGCGGGCGGCCATCGCGGTCGGCGCCGACGGGTTCATGGTCGATGTGCATCATGCCCCCGACACTGCGCTTGTCGACGGTGCCCAGGCGATCCTTCCCTCCGAGTTCGCTGCGCTCATGGATGAGATCAGGAGCCTGGCGGCTGCCCTTCACCTGCAGATCTGATCTCGTGTCGACCGCCGCAATCATCGGAACCGGTCTGATCGGAACCTCGGTCGGGCTCGCGCTGCGAGCATCGGGGTGGTTCGTGAAAGGATGGGACCCAGATCAAGCTGCCATCCAAGCGGCTCTCGACCTGGCGGGGATCGATGCGCATGCGGGTAGTTTCGACGAGGCGATTCATCAAGCCGACCTCGTTGTCCTGGCGGGCCCACCGGGGGCGGTGGTTGCCGATCTCGCCGGGTTGGCCACGGATGCTCTGGTCACCGACGTGGCAGGCGTCAAGCTGCCGGTAGTCCAGGCGGCTGGGCATTTGTCCCACTTCGTCGGGGGTCATCCCATGGCCGGCCGGGAGCACGCCGGTCCGCGAGCTGCCTCGGCGGCGCTGTTCCGCGGGGCGACCTGGATACTCTGCACGGACGGCGCTTCCGGCGGCGATCTTGCGAACATGACGGAAATCGTGATGAGTCTCGGGGCGGTCCCGGTCACGATGACCGCAGCCGAACACGATGCCGCCGTAGCCACCATTAGCCACCTTCCTCAGGTGCTCGCCTCGGTGCTCGTCCAGGTAGCCGCCGGAGATCCACATGCGCTGGACCTGGCTGCCGGGAGCTTCCGGGATCTCACCAGGGTGGCGCTCAGTGAACCCGCCTGGTGGGCCGAATTGCTGGTCATCAACCGGGATGAGCTGCGACGGGTTCTTGGATCCCTGATCGACACTCTGGAGATCTGGTCATCAGATCTCCAGGAAGGCGCGGTCGAGCGGCTGGCCACCCAACTCGAGGAGGCGCGCCACCTCCGTCAGGCGATGGCCCCTCCGGTGATTGCGGTCCGTGTGGTGATGCAGGACCGGCCGGGCGAACTGGGAGCGGTCGGGCGGGCTCTGGCGGTGAGCGGCGTGGATGTGCGCGATCTTCAACTCCGTCATGGCCCTCACGGCGGGGGAGGCGTGCTGACCCTGTCGGTGCGGCCCGGAGAGGCCGAGACCCTTCGGTCGGCACTGGTCGCCGAGGGGTTTGATCTGGAGGAGTAAGACCGGCTTCGCCGGTCGTTCAAGGGGGGAAGTGGAAAGATTCGCAGCAACCTCTGACGGTGCCGGTGATTTTCCACCTTCCACTTTCCACCAAGAAACGTCCGGGGGCGCATCGCAATGCGCCCCCGGACTGACCTGTTAACTACCGGCTACGTGCTTTCCACTTTCCTCCCTGGACTTTCCACTTCTTTCACGGCAAGACGTCAACAATCACATCCTGGTTGGCGGCCACCTCCTCGGGGCGCACCTTGTCTGTGGTCAGGAACAACGAGTCGTTGCCGTGACAGGCA
>JAHEDM010000178.1 GCA_024641205.1 Actinomycetes bacterium | reverse complement strand
GGCTGTGAGCCAGCATCGCCTCGTGGATCTGGGCAGGGACCTCGAGACGCCGCGACCCGTCTTCCGCCTCGATCATGTCGGCGTACCTACCGATCGAAGAAAGGCAAGCGCGGCTTCCGGTGAGGTGATCCGCGGCATAGGGGGTAGGGAGCGGAGGATGTGGCGGCCGTACCGCCGTTTCATCAATCGGGAGTCGAGCAGGGCCACCAATCCCCGATCCTCGGTCGTCCTGATGAGGCGCCCGGCCCCCTGGGCGAGCAAGATGGCGGCCCGCGGTAGGTCAATCGCCGTGAAGCCAGACAGACCGGCCGCCTCAGCCACTTCCCGCCGAGCCGCCCATAACGGGTCGTCGGGTCTGGGGAAAGGAAGCTTGTCGATGACGACCAGCTCGAGCGATCGCCCGGGAACGTCGAGGCCTTCCCAGAAACCCATGGTGGCGACGAGTACTGAGGTCTCGTCTTGTTCGAATTGCTCGACGAGCCGCCGTTTGGGAAGTTCGCCCTGCACCAAAACGGTGAACGGCAATGCTTCTTTGAGTCGATCCGCCAGCGCTTCGAGCATCCGGAAGCTGGTCGTCAGCACCAGGGCGCGGCCCCCAGAAGCTTCCACCAGCCGTTCGGTCTCGTCAAGTGCCGCTGCCTGGTAATCGGGCGATCGAGGTTCGGGAAGTCGAGCGGCCACGTAGATGCGAGCTTGTTCGTCGTAGTCGAACGGGCTTCCCACCCGGGCCGACCGGTACCCGAGCGGTGGGTCCGCGTCCTCTTCGAAACCAAGCCGATCGGCTATCGGACGGAGAGAACCCCCGACCGACAACGTGGCGCTGGTGAGGACGGCCGGCCGCACCGACAGCAAGTGTTGAGCAAGCAAAGGGCCCACCTCGACCGGCGCCAAACGGTATGAGGGGCGGCTTCCTTCGCCCTCAATCCAGGCGACGTGACCTGGGGGCGGACTCATAGCCATGGCGATATCGCCGGCCAGATGCCCACCCAGCCGGAGGGCTCGAGCCCGGGCCCCGAGGGCACCGGGGGTTGACGGTTGGGTAGCGCGGATCGCCTTCAATACTTCCCCCACGGCCGCGGCAGCCGTCGAGAACGTGCTGCCAATCGGGCTTGAAGCCGGTTCGGTGACCCGGCCGAGCGGGGTTTGCTGCAGGGCATCGTCGACTTCGCGAACTCGCCGGGTGAGATCAATGAGCAGCCCTCGGGCGGCGGCGCCTCCGAGATACGCAGTGGCCGAACGCTGGAAATGCCAGAAGCGCCCTTCCGTCATGTCAACCCCGAAGGCCGCAGCCATGGTGTCTTCCAGTCGGTGCGCCTCGTCGAACACCACCAGGTCGTGTTCGGGAAGCACGCTGCCGCCCATCATCAAATCCGCTCCGTAGAGGTGATGGTTGACAATCACCACGTCGGCTTCTTGCGCTCTATCCAGTGCCGCCATGGCAAAACAATGGTCGCCCTGCGGGCAACCATCCCTCCCCGGGCATTCGATTCCGGCAACAGACACCTCCGACCACAACTCATCAGGGACGTGCTCGGGCAGGTCATCTCGATCGCCGGTGCTGTTGAGGTCGGCCCATTCCGACAACAGCCTGATGGTGTCGGGGAGCACCTCCTCCTCGAAGAGACCCTGCTGCGAGGAGCCCCCTTCGGCTTCGAGGCGCTCGGCCAAGCGGGACCGGCAGAGGTAGTTCCTGCGTCCCTTGACCGTTGCCCAGCTGAATTCGACCCCGATCTGCGCAAGAACCTCCGAAAGGAACGGCAGATCCCGGGTGGAGAGTTGATCCTGGAGGCTCTTTGTGGCGGTTGAGACCACGACCCGCTGGCCGGAACACAAAGCCGGAATGAGATAGCCGAACGATTTGCCGGTACCGGGACCAGCCTCGCACAGCATGTGCACGCCATCCTCGATCGCCTCTGCGACGGCCGCCACCATCTCGACCTGTCCGGAACGCCGCCTGCCCCCCGGTTTGACAGCAACCACATGCTCGAGCGCTAGAAGGGCGCGCTCGGTCAGCCGGTCGGGAAGCTCGGTGTGGACGGTCACGATGTGTCATGGTAGGCCGGAAGCGGCAGATCGGTTCAGGCCTCGGGGACGGGAGCCGATGATGAGGTATCGACTATCCGATATGGTTGAGCCGACATGGATCGAAACATCGGCATCCTCACCGCCGGGGGCGATTCGCCCGGTCTCAACGCGGCTATTCGCGGCATCGGCAAGGCCGCGCATCGCACGTACGGCATGAACGTGATCGGGTTCCGGGATGGGTTCCGGGGCCTGATGCAGAACCGCACCATTCGGCTCGACGGATCGACATTGTCCGGAATTCTGACTGCCGGTGGAACCATTCTCGGTACCAGTCGGGACAAGCCACACAAGATGCCGGTCGGTGGCCGGACGATGGACATGACCGACCTGATGGTCGAGAACTACCACGCCAATCACCTGGATGCCTTGGTATGTCTGGGTGGAGGAGGCACGCAGAAGAACGCGCTCCATCTGGCCAAAGCGGGATTGCGGGTGCTCACTCTGCCGAAGACGATCGACAACGATGTGGCGATGACGGATGTGACCTTCGGGTACGACACCGCGCTGACGATCGCCACCGAGACCATTGACCGGCTCCACTCAACGGCGCACAGCCACCACCGCATCGTCGTGGTCGAGGTTATGGGGCACAATGCCGGCTGGCTGGCACTCGGGTCCGGGCTGGCGGGTGGTGCCGATGTGATACTGATACCGGAGATCCGCTATGACCTCGAGCGGGTATCCCAGGCGGTCATTGAGCGGCGCCAGGCAGGCAGTACCTTCAGCATCATCGCCGTCTCCGAAGGGGCTCTTTCTCGCGAACAAGCCGACAATCTCGACAGGTGGAAGACCCGCAAGAAGAACGCCGCCAACGAATATGAACTGCGCAAAGCAACCTTGAAACTCGAAAAAGCCCGCCAAGAGCAAGCCGAGCACACCCACCGCCTGGCCAGAAAGCTGGAAGACCTGACCCGGCTGGAATCTCGGGTGACCATCCTCGGTCACGTGCAGAGAGGAGGCGTGCCGTCGCCAGGAGACCGGGTGTTGGCTACTCGGCTGGGCAGCGCCTGCGCCCGTTACATCGACAAAGGAATCCACGGGGTCATGGTGGCCGCCCGGGGAGAAGGCACCGAGCCGGTGCCGCTCGAGGAGGTAGCAGGCAGGCGGAAGACTGTCCCCCTCGATCACCCCTGGATCAGGAGCGCCCGCTCGCTCGGCATCGGCTTCGGAGACTGACCGGACGGCTCTGTGACCTCGCCCGGCTAGTCATCATCGGTTTCGAACTCGATTCGTCCTGGATCGCGCTTCTGACCTGACTCATCGTCGGTTACCCGCAGGTCTCCGCCGCGCTCTTCTTCGAGCACATGCTCGATCTCCGGGCGGTAGATCTTCATCAATTCCATGAAGGCAAGTGCCCCCGAACCGGCCGGAGCCCGTTTGTGCTTGTAGTACACCCAGCCCCGTTGCTCGGCGAACAGCAGGAAGCGGTGGGTGCCATAGATGAGCACCGCCAATCCGGCGATGACGCCCACGATGATGGCGGCCACATCCATGGGTCGATGGTGGCACGGTATCGGGCAAACGGCGAACCACCACCGTTAGCTGCGGGCCCTCGCTTGCGCGAGGGCCCGAACGGTGGAGGTGCGGGGATTCGAACCCCGGTCCTCTGAGGCTTCAGCGCCGGCATCTCCGAGCGCAGCCGACAGCGAGCTTTCGGACGGTGGGACTCTGTCGGCAAGTTTCCCTCCGCCCTATCCAGAGTTGGTCTTACCCCGCCGGTCCCGGAACCCCGGCGGGCGCAGCCTACGTTGGCGACGTCTGATCCGATTGGTGTAGGCGGCCCTCTCGGTCAGACGGGTTGCGTTACTTACGCAGCCAGTGCGAAGTTGTCTTCGGCACTTATCGTGTTTCCGGCTCTTTAACGAGGACTCCGGAGACCTCGGCTCGCTTCCGTCGCTTCAACCCTCAAAGTCGAAACCAAGTCACCCCCAGGTGCTTGATCAGCCCTCCTAATGTAACCGATCCGGGGCGCTTTCACTCCTGGTTTGTCGGGAATAGATATCGGTGTCCGGTAGCGTTTCGGTCATGCCCGAGCTCGAGAACCCCTTCCCCGAGGTCACTCGCCTGAAAGACAAAGGCTCCCGGACCGCTTCCCTCGCCCCGGGCGGTGCGGTTGTTTCGTTGGCGCTGGCGATTGGCTTGCTGGCCGCGTTTGTGTCGTCGCGACAGGACGTCGCCGCCCTGCAGGATCAGGTCGATCAACTCGAGCAGCAGATCTCGGCTGTGGCTAGTGATATTGCTTCGACCGGCGACCGAATCACATCCCTCGAGTCCTCCGGCTCATCGCTCACTCTGGGAGATTCCTCAGCCCCGGTCGTTGGCACGGATCTGCCCCGCTATCCCCAGAGCGGCCAGGACACCGCGCAGGGCCTCGGCAAGCGCCGGTCAGCGGGGTGCACTTCTACGACGGAACAACCATGACCTTCAACCCGGCAGACGGCAAGGCGCGAGCGTGGTTGGTGTGGGCACATTGGTGCCCCTACTGCCAGCAGGAGTTGCCGATCGTCGCGGACTGGCATGCGAGCCGTGCCGATGAGTCCCCCAATCTCGAGCTGGTATCGATCACCACCGGCATGGACGACACGGCGGCCAACCCTCTTGTGCCCTACCTCGAGACCAACCAGTTCACCTTTCCGGTGTTGATGGAAAAGTCGGGTGTTCTGTCGAGACAGCTCGGCGTCAACGCTTTCCCGTTCTGGGTCTTCGCCGGCCCCGACGGGACCGTCCTTGGTCGAACTGCCGGATTGCTTGCCGAAGAACAGCTCCTCTCGATCTTCGACCAATTAGAGCAACTGGCCGCCGAGGCGTAAGAACGGTCGAGTTCCCTGGCTGAAAGCCGGGCAGCACGTTGCCCGATGCCGACCCGTCTATCGTCGTGGAACAATGAGCAGCCAAGCGGAACGGAAACCTGGCAAGCAGCAACCAACCGAGGCTCTGCGGACCGGCTTAACGATGGTAGTGGGCTCCGCCCATGTGCTCACCGAACCAGACATGGTGGCCGGCTACGTCAGCGATTGGACGGGCGTCTGGACCGGCTGGACCAGGGCGGTCGTTCGGCCCGGTACCGTAAGCGAGGTCCAGCAAGTTGTTTCGCTCTGCCGCGAGGCGGGGGTACCGATCGTCACCCAAGGCGGCAACACGGGCCTGGTGGGCGGATCAATCCCGCACCACGGCGAGGTCGTGCTGTCGGTTCGCCGGCTGACTCGATTGGACCCGGTCGACCCCATCTCTGGTCAGGTCACCGCCGGCGCCGGAGTCACCATCGCCGCCCTCCGAGACCATGTTCGCAGATCGGGCTTCGACTACGGGGTCGACCTGGCGTCGCGGGACTCAGCCACGGTCGGCGGAACCATCGCTACCAACGCCGGTGGCATCAGGGTCATTGCCAACGGCGACACCCGCCGCCAGGTGCTCGGTCTGGAGGTGGTGCTGGCCGACGGCACCGTGGTCTCTCGTCTGGCGGGCATCGAGAAGGACAGCGCCGGGTTCGACCTTTCCCAGCTATTCGTCGGAAGCGAGGGAACCCTCGGCGTCATCACCTCCGCCCGTCTTCGATTGGCCCCCTTGATTGCCCGCGAACGCCACGTCGTTTTGCTTGGGGTGTCGCATCCGTCGCTAGGTCTGCAGCTGCGTGGGCCGGAAGTCACCGCCCTCGAGTTTCTCAGCCACAGTTGTCTCGCCCTGGTGGCCGAGCACCTTGGCCGCCGTCTGCCGACCGCACGAGAGCATCCCTACTACGTGCTGGTCGAGTCGACCCGTGTCCCGGCTCTAGACGCCAATGCGGATGGAGTGGTCGATGAACGCCTTTGGGGCTTCCGGGAATCGATTACGGAGACCCTGAGCACTCGCGGGGTACCCCACAAGTTCGA
>JAHEDM010000177.1 GCA_024641205.1 Actinomycetes bacterium | reverse complement strand
CCGGACGGGCGCCGATTCAAGCAAAGCAGCAGCCGACCCCTGCCGATGATCGGGTGGACGACGCCCTGCGGTTGTTCAGTCCGGCGCCCGGGACCCCAACTCGGCTTGCACCGCTTCATCGATGTTGCTGTGCATGCGGTCCTCACCGATGTGTTCCGCCACGGCGTCGGCGCGGAGCACAGCGAGAACGCTCGGTTTGACCCGGGTCAGCCGTAACGAGATTCCAGCATTTTCGGCCAGGGTCGCTATTTGTCTGAGTTTGGCCGATCCTTGCGAGTCGATGAAATTGACCCCGGCGAAGTCGATCACGACGCCGCTGATCGGCTCCTCGGAAGAAAGGACTGCTTGCCGGAGCCGATCCTCCACGACGTCGGTGGTGACGAAGAGCAGCGCCCCGTCGATTCGCACGATCAGGAGTCCCGGGCAGGTTTCGCCATCCGGGTACTCATCGCGCGATCGAAACGCTGTAGAGCCGGGAACCCGAGCGAGCACGGGCGTTTCCGGGTGGGCGCTGGCGTAGATGAGCCAGGCCATGGAGAGGATGATGCCGATCACGACTCCGGCGAGAACGCCCGAGCTCAACACGCCGACGATGGCAGCCACCGCGATCCAGAAGTCGACTCGTTTCACCCGCCACAGCCGTCGCATCTCCGGCAAGTCCATCATGCCGAAGACGACCGCATCGACAATCAGTGCGGCGAGAACGGGCTTCGGCAGATCCGAGAACAGCGGCGCAAGGATGAAAAGGGTCAACAGCACCATGACACCGGTAACGAGCGAAGCCACGGGTGTCCGGGCTCCGGAGGCGTCATTGAGCGAGCTGGCCGACAGGCTGGTGGAGACCGGCATGCCCTGGAACAGTCCGGCTCCCACGTTGGCCACGCCCTGGGCGACCGATTCCTGATTGACATCGATTCGATAGCTGTGTCGGGCAGCGAACGCCCTGGCATCACCGGCCGTTTGCGAGAATCCGATGAGAAGGAGCGCAGCGGTGGCCACACCCACCTCCGACGCGTTGGCGACCATGAGCTCCAGGGAAGGGAGCGCCGGCAGCGGCATACCTCTGGGCACATCGCCGACGGTAGCGATGCCATACTCTGCAAGGTCGAACAGTCCGGAGGCAATCAAGCCGCCCACCACCAGAACGAGGGCGCCCGGGATCTTGGGTGCAATGAAGCGCAAGACGAGGATAGTTGCCAGGGCCACGATCGCCACCAAGAAGGTCGGTCGGTCGAAGTCGCCAATCGTATCGAGCCAGGCATCCAGCTTCTGCCAGCTATTGGCCCCTGTCGCCTCCGTCCCGGACATCTTCGGCAGTTCGCCGATGACCACCTCGACGGCAGCACCGAACAGGAAACCGGTGATGACCGCCTTGGACAGGAAATGTGAGATCCACCCCATTCGAAACACCGCCAGCAAGAGGAACGCAAGCCCCGCCGCCACCGTGATTCCCGCCACCAACCGGGCCGCGTCGCCCCCGGCCAGCCCGGTGGCTGCAACAGCGCCTGCGGCAACGGCCGCGAGCGCAGAGCTAGGCCCGGTGGAGATCTGGCGCGACGTGCCGAAGAGCGCATAGATGATGGCCCCGGCTGCCGCGGCATAAAGGCCCGCCTCGAGGGGTACCTGGGCGATACCGGCGTATCCCAGGGCCTTGGGAATCACAAGAGCGGATACGGTGATCCCTGCAATCAGATCGTAACGAAGGTCGGCTCGGTCGTAAGCCGGCAGCCACCCGAGAATCGGCAGGAAACGGGACACAAGGCTCATCGCAATACTCTAACGCCGGGCTCCTCATGGGATACATAGACAGACAACCTTTATTCTCTCGGTGCCCTGCCGGTGATCGCGACCTGACCGGCTAATCCAGGCTGGGCACCTCCCCGCCGGGTATGATGCCCGCACCAATCAGCATGGGCATTTCGCAGATTCCAAAAGGGTCCCGAGGGGAGTGCCCGAGAGGGGAGACAATCAATGTCGTTCTGGGATCAACTCGTAGAGGGTCTCGAATCGATCGGTAACACCATCGCTGAGTGGGCGCCAAAGATTCTGGTCGCCCTGATCGTTCTCGTCATCGGCCGATGGCTGCTGGGCATGGTGCGTCGATGGACTGAGAAGCTGCTTTCGCTGCCCGTGGTGAAAGGCACTTTCGATAAGGCCGGGGTGACGGCAGCACTTGCTCCCGGGGGGCGGACACCTGCCGCTCTGTTCGCGATGATCATCTATGCGTTCTTGATGGTCGGGCTGTGGCTGATCGCCTTCAGAATCCTGGAGCTCGAGACGATCGTCGGTTTGCTCGAACGTCTGTTGGCGTGGGTGCCGATCGTCATCGTTGCCTCGGTAGTTGTGCTCATTGCCACGGCGATCGCCAACTGGACGGCCAGTCTGGTCGGCCCGTTCGCCGAAAACCGGTCGATTCCGTGGCTTGCAACCGTCGTTCGAGTGCTCATCATCATCTTCGGCGTCCTGTTCGCTATGGACATCTTGGATCTCCAGTTCGCCAGCGAGATCGCCAACATCCTGACCGCGGCGGTGGGCATCGCCTTTGCCGTTGCCTTCGGCGTTGGTGGTATCGACACCGCCAAGCAGTGGTGGGCGCGCTACCTGGCGCCCCGTGACACGGGGTCAAGCGGCTTCTAACGGGTCGCAAGAGACAAGCACCATCGGGGAGGGCCGGATTCTCGGCTCTCCCCGATTTCGCGCACGATGCCGGAGAGGCCCGTCCGGCCGTCGGCGCCACCTTCATCCTGATCGTCTGGTCGGGCCCATCCGAGATGGCCCCGACCGCCATCGGGGGCGCTACCTCAGTCGCCGAGCCTTGGGGATCACTCCGATTCTGACGAGTACCGGGCGAGGGTCCCGCCCGCATCGTCCATGAGTCGGAGCTCACTTCCAGAAATCTCGAACTTGGCCGTGTTGCCGAAGGCTTCGAAGAGGGCGGCCTCTTGAATCATCACCATCGGATCACATGCCATCAGAGTTGCTGCAATCGCCGGGTCTATCACCATCGATGATCCGGTCTCCTCGTAGGTAGTGCTGAATCCGTTACAACCTGTGTTGCCCGTGATGGTTCCGTCGGTAAACGTCAGTGTGGAAATGGCAGTTTCAACAGCCGGGGTTCCGCCGACTTCCGTCAGCGTCCACGTCTGATTCGTCAACCCGGCGCTACTTCCGCACGCCGCGAGAGTGAGAACGATCAGGGGAAGCAGGACCGTCCAGCGTCGAATGGTTGGAGATAGGCTCACTTTGGGCTCCATTGTGTTGGTGATCGAGGATCATATTAATGACGGCGTCGTCACTGCACGATCGCAATCAACACCCATCCGGGGTGAAAGGCTGGGTGTTTCCGGAGCGGAATCTGATCAATTCTCGCTGTTTGCATCGAGGCCGACCCCAGTCCGGATCGGATGCGCTTTGTATCCGCGGTGGCCCAGTACTGCGTCGGTTTGCGTCGTGCCTAGTCGGCGTCCTTAGTCGGATTTTCTCGCCGCTTTCGCCGGCCACGCCCGTTCGTCGCAGCATCGGCGTCCCGCCTCCGCCGGCTCTTGCTCTGGGAGTCAGCACGCTCTGACTCGTAGACGACGGCGTGGCTCTTCGCGAAGTTGGAAACGAATGATGAGATGAGGGCGGCGACCGGCAGGGCGGTGAACGCCCCCATCGGCCCGGCGATGGCTCCCCCGGCCAGGGCTGCTCCGAAAGAAACGCCGCTGTTGAGAGTCATCGTATTTGCGGTGATCTTGGGGCTGAGCCAGAAGTTCTCGATTTGCTGATAGACAACTGCATACACGATCACGATGATCCCGCCCGTGAAGCCCGGCGCGGTTGCCCAGGTGAAGAGAACCGGGATGGCCGCCCCAATATATGTGCCGACAACGGGAATGAACACGGAGACGAATGCACCGAACAGCGCCAGGGGTATGGCCAGGATTAGATCGACCCCCACCACCACCATGGTGAAGAAGAAACCCAACCCGTTGACGACCATCAGGATCATGCGAGAGTAGAAATATCCGCCCGTCTGTACGATGGCCTGGTCCCAGGTCCAACCCACCTGCTTCTGCATCTTCGGGTTGAACAGCCCCAGCACCGCCTTCTGCAACTGAGGCTGCGCGGCGGTCAGATAGAACGTGAACATGGCGATCGTTACGAGAGCGAAAATCAGACCGACGCTTCCCGCGGCAAAATCAACGACCTTCCCCAAGACATCTTCGGACCAGCTCCCGATGGCGGCGTTTGTGTCGGTGGCGATCTCGGTGGCCGAGCTGGCACTGGCCAGCGCGAAACCGAAGTTGTCCTCGGTGAACTGACTGATGTTGTTGAGCCATTCCGCGCCGTTCTCCCCGATGGTGGTTGCCACCTGGGAGATGGCCGGGATCAACACCACGACCATCAGGACCATGAAGACGAGTCCCCCTGCATAGAGGACCCCGACGGCGGCACCGCGCCGCCACCGATAACGCTCGGTGAGGCGCCTCACGCCGGGTTCCAATGCCAGGCTGAAGAAGAATGATATGGCCAACCAACCCACAAGCGAACCCGCCGCCCGTATCGTCCACAACGCCACCAGGGTGAGCAACACGGCCCCGATTCCCTGCCAGATCGTTGTGCGCGATATGTGAATCTCGAGCACTTGACCCGCCGCAGTCGGGGTTTCTTGGGCAGTACCCGGTTGGACCTCGCCGCTATCCCCTTCCGCCATTGTCCACCTCTCTGCTTTCGGGCGGTAGATGGTACACACCCAAATCGGACGTCGCATCGAACCGCGCGTATGCTTGCTTCCCGACAGTGACGGCTCCTCCCTGGGCTATCGACGGAACGCGCCGGGAGTTGCATCGCCGACCGCGTGATGGAAGAGTCGGATCAACGAGCGAGTGGTGAATCAATTGCCGAGTTGTCCGCACCGGAGGAATCCATGCCGCAGATGTTGAGCCGACTGCCTCCACGCGTGACAGATGTCATCGATCTGCTCGGTGAGACCTATCACGAGTGGCGCAACGATCGAGTGCTGCGCTTGGGAGCCGGGTTGGCGTATTACGCCCTTTTCGGCATCGTCCCATTCCTCACGATCCTCGTTGCGGCCGCCGGTCTGATCTTCTCCAATCAGGAAGTGCAGACCTTCTTGAAAGAAATACTCGACGGGTGGGTCAAGGGTGACGTCGAAAGCCTGGCCGCCGGCCTGACGGAGATGATCGATGGATCGCTGGGCAGCCTGGGCCTGATCGGGGCAGGCACACTCCTTTTTGCCGCCTCGGTCGTCTTCTATGCGTTGCAGGATGTCCTCAACGTGATCTGGCATGCTCCCGTGCGAGCCGGCCTGGAGAACACCCTCCGCAGACGGGTGCTCGCATTCGGGGTCGTCCTACTGACTGCGGCAGTGTTGATAGCATCCTCCTTGCTCAATGCGTTTATTGGACTCACTCAGACGGTAATCCCCGGGGACCAGGCGGTCCTGGATTCCCTTGCCCCATTGATCACCTCGGCGGCTTCCTGGGTCTTGGGAGTCTGCGCAATTGCACTCTTGTTCCGGTTGCTCCCCTACGTGGATGTACCGTGGCGACATGCCTTTATCGGGGGTGGCGTGGCTGCTCTGTTGGCCGTTGTCGGTTCGGCCCTCTTCGGCATCTACTTCTCCACCTATGGGGCAGCGTCGCTTTCCGGGGTAGCAGGATCCCTCGCGGTGTTTCTGCTGTGGACCTACTACCAGGTTCAGATCCTGCTCGCGTGCGCCGAGCTCACGAGGGTTATGGGATTGCGATCCCAACGCGACGCTGGTTGACATGCATCGATCGTGCAGTGGGCACACCGGCCGGTTGGACGACCACGACGTTGACGCGATAGGTGGGCGGCCTGGGCCGCCCACCTATGAGAGCCGTTTGAAGATCAGATCAGCAGCTTGGCCTTCTGCGCATTGAACTCAGCCTCGCTGATGACACCCGAATCCTTCAGGCTCGCCAGCTTGGCCAACTCATCGGCCGTTCCACCCGAACCAG
>JAHEDM010000176.1 GCA_024641205.1 Actinomycetes bacterium | reverse complement strand
ATGCCTCGCCCCGGGCCAGATTGTGCAGGAAGGCGCGCTGGGCAGCCCGCCGGGCCGGCTCGCCGATCGTCGTATAGGTATGCGACCAGTCGACCGAAAGGCCGAGCGCCCGCCACAACTCCTCGAAGACCCGTTCATCTTCGGCGGTGAGCTGGTTGCACAGCTCGATGAAGTTGCGGCGGGCAATGGCCAGAGGTGGATCGGCCGGCCGGTCCGGGGCAACGAGCCCCGGGTCGTAGGGGAGGCTTGGATCGCACTCGACGCCGTAGTGGTTCTGGACCCGTCGCTCGGTGGGTAGACCGTTGTCGTCCCACCCCATCGGGTAGAAGACCTCCCGGCCGCGCATGCGCTGATAGCGGGCGATCGTGTCGGTATGGGTGTACGAGAAAACATGTCCGACGTGGAGAGAACCGGAAACGGTCGGCGGGGGAGTGTCGATGGAGAAGACCTCATGGCGAGCTTTCGACCGATCGAAGCGGTAGGTTCCCTCGGCTTCCCAACGGCCCGGAAGCGTCTCCTCGAGCCCTTCGAGACTCGGATTGTCTGGAACGCTCCGCATCTGTCGAGGGTAGCTCAGCGCTCTCCCGCCAGTTTCCACACCGCGGGCAGCAGCGTCCCGGCCAGGGCAACTTTGAGCAGATCGCCCACGACGAATGGAACGAGGCCTTTGACCAGAGCGTCGGTGTGATCGGTCTGCAGTGAGACCATCAGCCAGCCCACCCCGAAAAGGTAGATCACGAAGCTCCCGGCCAGGAAGGCCGGCAGGGCCGTGGCAATGGTCCTGTCCTGTTTGCGCTCCGCCAAAAGGCCGATGGCCGCTGCCGCTACGACGAACCCGATCAGATAGCCAAGAGTCGGGCCGGTTGCATAGTCCCACCCTCCGTTACCGCCTTGGAAGAACGGGAGACCCACAAGGCCGAGCAGAATGTACAGCCCTTGACTGGCCGCCCCGGCTCGCGAGCCGAGCGTTGCGCCCGCCAACAAAACCGCAAACGTCTGGCCGGTTACCGGCACCGGCGTGAACGGAAGAGGGACTCTCACCTGAGCGGCCGCCGCCGTCAACAGGGCGAATCCGATGACCAACGTCGCGGTGATCGCGGCACGGCGTGGCAAGATGCGGGTCGAAAGGACGGAAGGCGCGTAGGTCTGCACGTGATTACCCCATTCAGAAGATCGTTTCGTGATCTTATTGATCTTGCCGGTCCGCCGTTGGTTACATCTGGCCGGTCGGTATGAGGACCAGAGTCGCATGGGCGATCGTGCTGGGCCTGCTGCTGGTTTCCTGTACCAGCAAGTCTGAGGACTCAACGACCACGTCGACCACGGTCCCTTCCTCGACCACGACCACCCAACCGGCCGTACCCACCGGTGTGGGAATCTTCGAGGGCACCATCACGGTGGCTGCTCTTTTGCCACTTTCGGGAACCCTGGAAGCGTTCGGCCGATCGGTGCTCGAAGGCCACGAGGTTTACTGGGCCTACGTAAATGAGGTGCTCGGAGGGGTTGGTAGCATCTACCCGGTTCGAGCCACTCCGCTCGACACCGCCTATGACGAAGAGACTGCTCGATCTCTGTGGGCGGCCAATGAGGCCGAAACGCTCGCCGTCTCATCGGTACTGGGGAGTCCCATCACCGGCGCTCTCCTGGCGGAGACCGGTGCCGAGCAGATCCTGATCGCAGCCGGATCGCAAGCCTCCAGCTGGTCGACTGCCCCAAACGTACTCCTCAATCTGGGATTGCCTACCTACCGCGACCAGATCGCCGGTGCCATCGTGGCAGGGGGAGCGGAGAAGCCGGTCGTGGCTGCCGTTCCGCCGCTTGGACTCATCTATCAGGAGGGTGTATTCGGGGACGACTGTCTGGCCGGATTCGAGCAGGCCACCGACCGGGTTGCCGTCGGCCAAGCGGTGAGTGTGGGGCACCCGGCTACTGCGACCGAGTTCTCAGAACCCCTTGCCACTATGCAACAGTCCGGAGTGGCGACCCTCTTCGTGTGTTCGAGCTCCCAGGCTTTACTGCAGATGGTGGCCACCCTCGAACTGCTGGAATACCGGCCGACCCTGATCGTCTCCTCCCAGTCGTACGACGCTTCGCTTCCGGCTGCGCTTGGGGCGGAAGGCGGAGAAGCGCGTGGACTGGAGCTGTTGGACAACGTGTTCGTCGTAGGCTCGCTACCTCCGTTTGAAGGCGATGCGCCCGGGATGAAGCTGCTCCGTGACAATCTCGCCCGGTACAACACCGGACTTTCCGAACCGGTGGAGGTCGACCCATGGTTCTTCGTCGGGTACACCCAAGCTGCCACCATGCATGTGGTGCTCGAAGAAGCGCTGGCCGGAGGCGACCTGACCAGGGCAGGCCTCTGGGCGGCCCGCGATCGGTTGGGTGAGGTCGATTTGGGATTTGGGGCGGGCCCTTCCCGCTTCGACGTCGAGCACATCCCGGTGGTGGCCGACGTGCTATCGGTGCCTGCGGCCTCCACCGATTCCCGCTTTGGCATGCTCCCCCTCGGCAGCTACTACTCGACGAGATAGGAACCGAGTTCCTCGATTCCAGTTATAGGTTCTTGGTTGTTGGTTCTGAAACTAAGAACTAAGAACTCAAGGCCTCTTTGCCGATACGTCTTAGGTGCAAGCACTGGTTTTGGCGTTCATGATCACCATCGCCGGAGTCGTTCCGGCTCCTTCCTCTATCACGAGTGACGTACGTCTTCCAACCCGGGCACATGTGGCAGCACCGACGCAACAGCTGGGGGTCACGATTGGTCGACTCGAGATACCGACCATCGGGCTCGACGAGCAGATCAGAGAGGGCGTCAACATCTCGGTCATTGATCGCGGTGTTGCCCATTGGGCCGGGACCGCCGAAGCGGGTGGTTACGGCAACATGGTTCTGGCCGGTCACCGGACCACCAAGACGGAGCCGTTTCACGACCTCGATCGTATGCAGCCGGGAGACTCAATTGCCGTCACCGGCTTCGACGGGCGGGTTGCGGAGTACATCGTCACCGAGACAGTCATCGTGACTCCGAGCGACATGTGGATTGTCGAGCAAACGGACGTCCCCATGCTCACGTTGTTTGCCTGTCATCCGAAACGTTCGGCTCGGCAGCGGATTGTTGTACGGGCCGAGTTGGTGGACGTTCCGGTTCTTCACTTCCCCTGAGTATTGCGAACCGGTCGATAACATCGCTATCAAACTCACTATGAGGGCCGCGTGCTGGACGACTCTTCAATCCCTCAACCTGATATGACGCCGGAAAGGCGGCTACCCCGCTGGCCCTTCGTCGTTGGCAGCATGCTGATGGCGCTGGCCATCTTGTCGGTAGTGCTGTGGAACATCGAGCTTCCGTATCTGGCCTGGTCGCCGGGACCTACTCCGGAAGTCGTCGATTTGCTCACTGTTCGTGGGGCAGAGCAATACCCGGTGGAAGGAGATCTCTACATGCTGACCGTCTCACAGCAAGACCTCAACGTGTACGAGCTCCTCGCCGCGGTAGTCGACCCCCAGGTCGATGTCCTCGAGCGAGTCGCGGTGCGGCCCATCGACGTTACCCAGGAGGAGTACCAGCGCCAAAGCCGGGAGCGTATGGATGAGTCAAAGGTGGCAGCCATCTCCGTTGCCCTCGACCGGCTCGGCTACGACGTGACCGTCGAGGGAGAGGGAGTCGAGGTGGTTTCGGTGATCGAGGGGACACCGGCGGATGGTGCCTTGGAGGCAGGTGACCTCATCACCGCCATCAACGGTACGCCGGTTTTCATCGGTACCGATGCGGTCGCCGAGATCAACAAATACGCGATCGGGGACACGATCACGCTCACCGTCACGCGAGCCGAGTCCGTCGTCGACGTACCGATCACCCTTGTCGAGCACACCCAGAACGCGGGTCAGCCGATGGTCGGTTTTGGCCCGGCGACCCATAACCCGAAGTATGTGTTCCCCGTCGACGTCGAGATCGACTCGTCGAACATCGGTGGCCCTTCGGCGGGAATGATGTACACGCTGGGGATCATCGATGTCCTGACTCCAGAGGACATCACCCACGGGCTCCGTATCGCCGGAACCGGGACGATCTCGACCAATGGCGATGTTGGTCCCATCGGGGGCATACGCCAGAAGGTGGTTGGGGCCACCCTGTCCGGCGCCCAGTACATCCTTGTCCCGCAGGCCAACTACGAAGAAGCCCTCACCGCCGACATCGAGGGGGCCGAAATCGTTGCCGTTGGGACGATCGACGACGCACTTGCCTTCTTGGCCACGCTGGAAAACGCGGCGTGATCAGTCCTTGCTCCTTGGTTCTTGGTTCTTGGTTCTGAGACCTTTTCGCTCCCGGCGCCGTCTGAAAGCCCAACAACCAACAACCAATAACTAGGAACTGCTCCTCTTCGCGTTATCGTTTCCTGAATGGCAGACTCGCTCTCGCCCGATGCGATCGCGCAACGGACCTTCAGTCAACGTCTTCGGGGCTACAACCCGGACGAGGTTGGGGCCTTTCTCGAGGAGGTGGCCCAGTCTGTTCGCGAGCTGAAGTCCAGGAGCGACACTCTGCATTCCCGGCTGCTCGAGCTGGGTAATCGAGACCTGACGGCCGAGTTCGATCTCATCAGTCAGGACATCGGCCGCATCCTGCAAGAGGCCCGTCAAACCGCAGAGGGCATGAGGAAGAGAGCCGCAGGCGACGCCGAGACTCTTCTGGAAGAGGCGCAAAAGTCATCGATCGAATTGCGCTCTGACGCCTGGCTGACGTCGGACAAACTCCTGCAGGACAGCGCCAAAGAAGCTGCCGCCATCCTGCAAAAGGCCGAGCGGGACTCGTTGGTGATCATCAGTGAGGCTGAACGCGAGGCGCACCACCGTCAGAGCGCAACCCGGCGGGAATCGGAGGAGACCGTGCGGGCCGCCAAACTGGAAGCGGAACGGGTGCTGATGGACGCCCGCTCGCGCGCCGATGAGCTGATCCTGGACGCCGGTCGGAAGGTGGAGGCGGCCGAAAAGCGGGCCACCGCGGTCGAAGAACGGCGCAGCGAGATGCTGACCGAATTGGAAAACGCCCGCCAAACGATCAGCAAACTCGAGGGGGAGATCGAGAAGCGGAGAGAAGCACTGGCCGGCCCGAGCCCGGAAGAGGTTGAGTCGTCGACCGTCAAGTTGCTGACGAGCGTCGATCGTGAAGCGCCCGACTCCGATGAGAGCACCGTTTGGGAGGAGGGGCATGAGGTGGTCAAGATTGTGCGCCCTCCCAAACGGATTGTTGAGCCGCCTGCTGAGCCCGTCGATGCCGAAGCCATGGCCGCTGAGGTTGCGCGGTTGCGATCGCCGGCCAAGCAAGAGGTTGGGCCGATTGCAACCGAGCCACCACACAAGCAGGCCAAGGAGCCATCCCCGGTGCCTGCCGTCGAAGAGCCCCACGAACCTACTCCAGTCACTCCGGTCGAAGAGCCCCACGAACCTACTCCAGTCGCTCCGGTCGAAGAGCTGCACGAACCGGTCGCGGTGGCGGCTATCGCCGAGACCGTATCCTCCGAAGTCATCGTGCCGCCCGCCAACGACATCGATGACCTGTTTGCCCGCTTGCGTCACGTCCAACAGGAGACACCGCCGCCGGCACCGGCCCAGCCAATCGCTGGGGAAATCGGCCCGGATGAGGCATCACCCATCCAGGACTTGGCAGCTCGCCCGGTGCCACCCCCGGCCGAAATGGGCAAACCGTTCGATGTGCGCGATCGGTTGCTGCTTCCGGTGACCAACCGGGTATTGCGTGCCGTCAAGCGAGAGCTCACCGAGGCGCAGAACATCGCTCTGGAAGAACTTCGCGTCGAAGACGGGAATTGGGAGCCGGACGCCGGAGCAATCGCAGAGCGTCTGCATGATTCCGTTGGAGAGCTCCTCGTGGACAGCTATGGGGGTGGGTGGGCCGCGGCCGCCGAGATCACCGATTCGGATCTTGCCCCCGATGGAGTCGGGCACGATGATCCGGCTGAGTGGGCCCGCCGGTTGGCGGAGGCCCTCACTGCGGCCGTTT
>JAHEDM010000175.1 GCA_024641205.1 Actinomycetes bacterium | reverse complement strand
CCAATCGAGTGCTCGGAACCCGCCCCCCGATTGCCTGCCTCCATGATCCCCGGTCCGGCTCCCGTCACGACCATCCAGCCTCGCTCTTCGACCATCTTCCTCGCGAACTCTGCCGCCATCCGGTAGTTGGGGTCCTCGGCATGGGTCCTGGCCGAACCGAATATGGTCACCTTGGGTACGTGCTGGTACTTGGAAAAGATCAGCAGTGAGTAGCGCATCTCTTTGACGGCCGCGTTGATGAGCTTCATGTCGCCCCGGTCTGCCTGGTCGCGGAACAATTTGATCGCCGAGGTGATGATCTCGGTGGCTAGATCGCCGTTGACGCCATCACCGGCGGCTTCGATCAGTTCGCCGATCAGGCGGTTGAGGTTGCCGTCTTCGAATTCGTAGGAACGCATAGATCACTTCGTCGGGGACCGGGACACGGTAGTGGCCGGAACCTCGGAGTCACAGCTCTCACCATCGGGTTTTTCCTGAATCAACTGAAGGGGGGACCGGCCGGACCCTTGCGGACGACCGCACTCCATACCGTCTCGTAATGGTCACGGTCGTACGGGTCGATGTGCGGAAGGACAAATTCCTGCCATGAACGCAGGAGGGGATCCGGGGCTTTGGCAAACATCTTCAGCCCGGTCGGAACCCGATCGAGGATCGAGCGGAGGCTCATCGGTGTTTCGACCCGCGTGCCGGCATCCCGGGCTCGGAACGATTCGTTGACCTCAACGGTGAGCCGGGCCAACGCTTCGACGAACTCGGTCTTCATGGCCGGGTAGCGGCGTTCGAGCATCGCCGTGAGCTGGGACTCGCTTGGGAAGTCTTTTTCCCATATCAGCCAGCGATCGGCGAACGCTTTGTTGAGCGTCTGGGTGCCCGCGTAGTCCCGAAGATCTGTGGGGTTCATCGTTCCGAAGAGGCGGACGTCGGCCTGGAGCTTGACCGACTCGCCGTTGGGGAGGTCGAGTGCCCGGTAGCGGTCGAGTAAACCATGGAGCGCAAACAGTGTCTCCGCCCCTGCTGCATTCAGCTCGGAGAGATTGACCACCGCAGGACCGCGAATAGCCCTGGTGATGTCACCGTCCTCCCACCGGCTCTCCGTTCCGCCCTTTCCGTCACCGTACAGCTTGGTAGATCCGATCAGGGTGACGTCGCGGACTTCCCCGGTCAGGGGGATGCGGTAGTACGGGAGATGCATCAACGCCGCGAATTGTTCGATGTCATGGTCCTTGCCGGTGCCCATGTGTCCTCGAACGGCAATATGCAGCGGGACAAAGGCCTCACTGCTGGCCCGCCGCACCTTCTCCAGGGCGGCAAAACGGTACAGCATGCCGAGGTCAACGTAGAACGGATCGGGGTCGGGGATCTTGGCAACGCGCCGGGGGCGGTCCGGCACGTCGGCCGGAACCTCGAAAGACTCCAATTCGATCGGAGACCCTTCTCCGGTCGGGTCGATGAATGTCACTTTTTCAGGCACGGATCAGCTCCTCGGTTTTCACGGTTGATTGACGGCTGGCGCGCGACCACCAGGTGTCGACTCCCCACAGGGCGAGGCTTCGACGAAGCGCCGATCGGACACCTTCGACCATAGCTCGGGTGAGGGCATCCGGTTGTTCTACTACCTGATGACGACTGTAGGCCACCTGCACGGTGGCGTCGCCGATGCCGATTCCCAACACGGTTGTTCCGCCCCGTTCGATGGAATGGGCGGTGGCGGCCAGCGCCTCGACCGAGCCACGGGTCATACCGTCGGCCAGGACCACCAACACCCGCACCTGGGAGCGTTGCTGGAGCATGCGTTCGGCGGCATGGGCCAGGTTGAACTCGTCCACGTTGGCAGCTTTCTCGAACATCGAAACGGGGGGCGAATCGTCCGGAGCCTTGCGAGCCTGGGTGGCAGCCTGAACGGGTTCGCTGGTCGTCCAGAACAAGCCGGCCAGTACGTCTTCTGCGCGCCGCCATGGCTCGTCGAAGGTCTTGATGAGGTAATGGTTCACGGTGCTGGTGAGACGCTCGGCAGCCGTCCCCTGGGTTCGTTTCAGGCCGGCCATGGCCCGGTGGCGGCGTTCGGTGAAGGCACGTTCGGTATCTCCTGGCGTCGCAGCGAAGGATCGATTGAAGAGGGCAATCTCGAAATCAACCTGCAACTCGTCACAAAGATGGGCCAGCGTCCATGCCCCCAGGGTCGCAGCGGACAATCCCCACGGTGCCCGCGAGCCGTTATCGAGACGGCGCGGTTGCAACATGCTTGCCGAACCGTCTACCAAGAGGCTCACCGCGTATGCGCGCCTGGTGGGAAGATCGCGCCGTTCATACATGCGCTGGTAGAGGCCCGCCCCGATCAGCAACGCCGAGTGCGGGGACAGGTCGCCATTGTCGAAGCCCGATCTGAGGCCACGTCTTTGGTTGGCGACGAAGAGGGGGTGAAGTTCGCCTGATACGTGACGTTGAGCAACTCCCCAATCTCGGGCGGTCTTGGCAAGAGCTTCCCGGCCCAGTCGTCCGAACATCCGGAATCGGTCGGGTATCTGGGAAACGATCAGCCGTCCGGTCTGCCCGGTCGGCAAGTAAACCATGGGGGACTGGCTGACTCGGAGGATCTGGTCGGTGGAAGCGTCGCCGGCGAGGTCGGCGGGTGCCTTGCGGCCCTCTGCCCCGGCCCGAGCTTCGGCTGCCCGCTTCGTCGAATCGTAGCCGGCTGCGTCCCGAAGGACCGGACTGATCATACGAACCCGGTCGACGGCATCCGCCATCGCAGATGAGTCTGCCTCCTGGCGAGCCTTCTTCCGGCTGGGAGATTCATCCGGTGGCCCCTCAACCACCAGTCCGTGCAGTCGAGCGACGGCCAGCAACTGGAGGGCGAGATACCCCACTTCCCAAGGATCTTCGGCCAAAAGGGCCTCGTCCAGAAAGGGCGAGGCGTCCGCCAACGCTCCCGCAACCTGGGGGACCGAGCGCCGTTCGAGCATCTCACGATCCGAGTAGCGACCGGCCAGCAGGAAGCAGGCAAGAGCGAACTGACCGAGTGGTTTGGCCGAGCCGAGCGCTCCAGGAGTGGCCGCGGTGTACAGGTCTTCAAGCACGGAGCGAGCGCCCTGGTAGCTGGTCATGCCTGAGAATTCCTGACGGGCATCCTCGAGCGCAAAGAACAGTGTTTCGGCGGCCGGGCCGCCGGTTGTGGCGATCGCGTCCAGCAGGTCGACGGCTACCTCGGAGGGTGGGCCAAAGTCCTCGGGCAGCCAGGAGGCGGGTATGGGCCGCCGGTCCTCAAAGTCGGTTGAGATCAGATGAACGACCTCGTGCAGGGCAGAGGCAAGAGCCACTTCTTCCGGCGTTACCGGAGCGCTGCGGGCGTAGGCAGCCTGGAACAGTCCCGGATCGAGCACCACGTCATCGACACTCGCCGAGGCTTCGGCTCCCAGTCTGACCCGCAGACTGTCGTTGCCCGCCAGCGAGCGTGCGAAGCGGGTCACAGCCGGTGCCACCCGCTGATAGCGAGCGACCACCGCCTCGATTACCCGCTCTTCAGGCGGGAGTATTTCCGAGAGAATCGACTGTTCACGCGGGCGCATAACCAGCAAGTCTCCCACAGAACAGCGCTCTTTGCGGGTGGTTCGCTAGACGACCAGCAGCGCCATGAGCACTGCCGCCGCACCGACGGCCAGGGCGCTTGCGGTTCGTAGCGCGGTGGCTCGCGAGTCGCGGCCGGGGATGCGCTGCCAGGCTGTCACGATCAACAAGCCGGCGACCAGACCTCCTACATGGGCTTCCCAGGCGATACGAGCAACGAACAACGGGAGGGCAAGGTTGATGCCAAGGAGTATTGCCAGCCGTCGGAAGAGAGCTCGCCCGGCCGGGGTGTGGCGCTGGCTGTAGGTAGCGCCGATCCAGGCCCCGAACAGACCGAAGATCGCACCTGAAGCTCCGATCGCCACGTTGGGTGCGCCCGATACCAGATAGGCGGCGCTGCCTGCCAGGGCGGCGGACATGTACATGGCAGCGAAGGGAAGGCCGCCCATCTGCCGCTCGATCTGCGGCCCGAAGATGTACAGCGCGTACATGTTGAAGAAGATATGGAATGGATCGGCGTGGAGGAACGCAGCGGTGATCATCCGGTACCACTCCCCACTGAGAATCAGCTCGTTGATCTGGCCGAACCGAATCGTCAATTCGGTACGTCCCGTCAGGTAGGCGAGCAAAAAGATGCCGACGTTGATGAAGAGGATGACCTGGGTCACCGGAGTCGGGCGGTTGAACTGTTGGCGGGCGTTGATGACCTTGTGACGACCGGTCGGCCCGGCGCACTCCGGGCACTTCTGGCCGACGGGGGTGTCGCGAGAGCATTCGACGCAGATGGGCCGCCCGCAGGTCGAGCAGGAGAGACCGGTGGCTCGATCCGGATGGCGGTAACAGGTCGTGACGGTGGCTTCAGCCATAGGAAACCACATTATCTGCCTCAGGGGACTGTTCATGCCTTCCCAACCGAGAACGGGTCCTATGATCCGCCCATGCATTTTGATCTCACAACACTTCCGACCGGTTTGCGCGTCATCACCGAGCCGGTGGCCGGCGTTCGCTCAGTGGCGTTGGGCTGCTGGGTCGACACCGGCACGCGGGATGAGGCCGATTCTGAAGCGGGAGCATCTCATTTCCTCGAGCATCTTCTCTTCAAGGGGTCCGAGCACCTTTCGGCACGGGAAATCTCGGAGCGGTTTGACGCGATGGGCGCCCAGTCGAACGCGTTCACTTCCAAGGACTACACCTGTTATTGGGCACGTCTGCTCGACGATGATCTGGAAGAAGGATTCGAGTTGCTGGCCGAAATGCTGCAGCGGCCGGCCTTCCGCTCCGAGGAGATCGATTCCGAGCGGCAGGTTGTGATTGAAGAAATCAACATGAACGATGACGATCCCGGCGACCTCGCCCACGAGGAGTTCTTTCAGGCGGTGTTTGCCGGGCACCCGCTCGAGCGTCCGGTGCTCGGAACGCGCCGTTCGGTCACCGCCATGACGCGGGACGATTTGGCCGGGTATTGGAAGCGGCGCTATCAGGCCGGATCCACGGTGTTGGCAGTTGCAGGGAGCGTTGATCACGCCGAGGTGGTTGAGTTGGCGTCCCGGTATTTCGGAACGTGGAATGGGGACGAGGTCGATCACGAACTGGCCGCCCTCCATCCGCGACCCCACGTCCGGGTCGTCAACCGCTCTACCGAACAAGCCCACCTGGTGATCGGCGGGAACGGCTTGTTGCGTGGCGACGATCGGCGGTTTGCTTTCGAGGTGCTCAATCACGTCCTTGGTGGGGGTCTCTCCTCCCGCCTTTTCCGGGTCATCCGGGAAGAACGGGGCCTCGCCTACGCCGTGTACAGCTTCCGGGCTCCCTACGCCGATGCCGGGGCCTGGGGGGTCTATGCCGGTACCACGCCCTCCCAGGCGATCTCCGTCCTCGAATTGATCCGTGAAGAGACAAACGGGCTGATCGCGGGGGGCGTTACCGTCGATGAGCTCGATCGGGCCAAAGGCAACATGCGGGGCGGGCTGGCGCTGGCCCTCGAAGATCCGAACAGCCGGATGATCCGATTGGGTCGAGATGAGTTGACCCGGATGGAGCACCTGTCGGTCGATGAGAAGATCCGGCGCATCGAGGCCGTGACTGCCTCTGAGGTGCAGGAGGTGGCCGAGACGGTGTTGAGTGGAACCAAGGTGATGGGAGCGGTCGGCCCGTTCGACGGCGTCGAGTTCGAGGAGTTCCTCACATGATCCGCGTAGGTGTTTCCGGAGCGAACGGTCGCATGGGCAGAATGGTGGCAACCAGCGTCAACCTCGCCGCCGACCTCGAATTGACCGGGTTGTTCGACCCGACCGGCGGTGGTGGGGAGTCGGCCGGACTCAAGATCTCGGAGGATGCAGCCTCCCTGGCCGGGTGCGACGTGGTAGTCGAATTCACTACTCCCGACGTGGTGATGGGGAATCTGGCCCGTTGGCGGTCCCAGGGCAGTCACGCTGTTGTTGGCACGTCCGGGTTCTC
>JAHEDM010000174.1 GCA_024641205.1 Actinomycetes bacterium | reverse complement strand
CCCGCTTGCTGAGCACCCGCGCCGAAATCCACAACCCGATCGAATAGATGATGGCGCCATAGGTCAGGGACGCCACAGATACGACTATCGGGTTGAGGTTCTGACCGAACTCGACCACCAGCACATAGGCGCTGGCGGGAAGGACCATCAACAATCCAATGACGAAGAAGGAGACCATCTGCGCGGTGATCGCCAGGCACCCCTGTTCGGTCGCCTGAGCGAAGAGGTCGGTGCCCATGTCCGGCAGGCGGAGCGGCGCGAGGACCGAGACGATGTTACCGACGGCCAGCTGGCAACCGATGGCGGTGAGGGCTAGGGGCGGCACCATGGGGAGGGATTCCCACCCTCCACTTACCCAGGCGAGGATGATCGATAAGGTGACCGTCTCGAGAAACAGCGCTGTTCCGGCGGCAATGTTCTTCCCGATGAGCAGGGTGCGGGGCCTGGCCGGAAGAGCGAATAGGAACGACCCCGCATTGCGCTCCCAGCCAAACTGATTGAGCGCAACCGGCAAGCCGATGAAGATCACGACCATCGGGCCGATCAGTGTCAACCATTGGGCGCGTTGTATGTCGCTCAATTGGGTCGTTCCGATCAGAAGGGTGGCGACGATCACTCCCAGGAAGATGACGGCGCCGGTCCAGACCATGCGCAACCGCGGGTCCCGCACGTAGAAGAGGAGTTCCTTGCGGGCTACGACCAGCGTTGTCGACCATCCCGGTCGATCGGCGAGGGTCCGACGGACTCGCTTACTGTTGCGAAGCGGGCTCGATTCCGGAGTGGTAACCAGTCGGAGCAGGAGCCGGTTCCAAAGCGAGATGATGGCCAGCAACCAGACGGCGGATACGGCCAGAGCAAGAATGGCTTGTCCCCATGATCCGGCTGCCGCAGCGACCGCGGCTTTCTGGGCGGCCACCGGGGGCAAGGCCCACCACCAGGACGACAGGCTGTACATCTGGACGGCCCCGGCCAGTCCGTATTCGCCGACTGCCGTTGCGATCGTCTGCTGTAGGGCGAAGCCCAGCAAGCCAAGCGACGAAACAATGACGACGGCCAGGTCACGACCCCGACGGCTACGGAGAACCAACGAAACCAACGCCGTGAAGGTCTGACCTCCGACGATGAGGTGCACCAGCAGCAGCATTCCTGCGACAAGGGCCATCAGAGCGGTGAGCGGACCGGAGAAGAGCCCGACGTTGGTTGCCAGCACCAGAACGGGAACCACAATCGTTGGGGTGACCAATCCCGCCGCGGTAAGTCCTGCCATCAGTTGCGGACGGCTCATCGGCGCCAGCGAAAACCGGGCCGGATCGAGGGTCTCGTCGAGCGGGAACAGCAAGACCGGCAAGGTCGTCCACGTCAGCCAGGCCACGAGCATCACCCACAGCGTGAACTCGCCTGCAGCTTCCGCCGACATTTCACCCGCAGTTCGCCCGTATTTGCCTGCCAACCAGAATCCGATGGCGGTCACGCCGATCGTGACGATCGGGAGTCCAAAAGCGCGCTGCCGGTCGGCTCGAACACCGTTGACGAGCAGCCGCCACTTCAACCAGACGAGGCGCCCAACCATTCCAATCCCTCGCCCATATCAGCCGCTCCTACTACTTCCAGGAAGGCATCCTCGACGGAGGCCACACCGTATTGCTGCCGCAGTTCTGCCGGAGTTGCTTCGATGACCAGCTTGCCGTGCATCATGATTCCGATCCGGGTGCACAAGCGTTCGACCAGGTCCATGACGTGTGAAGAGAAGACAATGGTTGCGCCACGAGCGGTGTATTGCTGGAGCAGACCGCGGATGAGCCGGGCACTCACGGCATCGACACCCTCGAACGGTTCGTCGAGAAACAAAACTGGAGGAGCGTGGATGACGGCGGCAGCCAGCGCCAGCTTCTTGCGCATTCCTCGCGAATAGTCGGCGACCAGGTCGGATGCCGCATCTTCGAGGTCGAGGAGTTGCAGCAGTTCGCGGCGTCGTTGGACGGCAGCTTCTCTCGGCAGGCGGTGGATCGCCGAGGTGAAATCGAGCAGTTCAGCACCCGTCAAACGCTCGTAGAGGTTGAACTCTTCAGGCAGCACACCGATCTTTCGCTTGACCTCGAGCGGTTGCCGCCAGGTGTCGAGCGAGTTGATGCCTGCGGTTCCTGCGGTGGGCCGGAGCAAACCGACGATCATCTTGATCGTGGTGGTCTTGCCGGCACCGTTGGGTCCGAGCAGTCCATAGAACTCGCCGCGGCCGATCGACAGGTCGACCCCATCGACGGCCACCTTGTTGCCGAATCGGCGCACAAGACCTTTGGCCCAAACGGAAGGTGGTGCGTTGTCAGTCATCAATCCTCTGTCGTCTGTTCGCGGCGAAGGTCGGCATCCTGGCAGGACGAATCCCCATTGTGGGTCATCGGCGGAAATGAGCGGGAACTGAACAAGTGGAAAGCAGAAAGGGGGAATCCTGAACTTTGAACTTTCCACCGCGAGCGAAGCGAGCCTCCTGCCCCCGCTACCATCGCCGGAGTGGAGTATCAGGCCCTTTATCGGAAATATCGCCCGCAGCGGTTTGAGGACATCATTGGCCAGGGTCATGTGACCGAAACGCTGGCCCGCGAGGTCCAGGAGGGGAGGGTGGCGCACGCTTATCTCTTCGCCGGCCCGCGCGGAACAGGGAAGACCACCACGGCCAGAATCATCGCCAAAGCGCTCAACTGCACCAATTTGGGCAACGACGGCGAACCCTGTAACACGTGCAACTCCTGCGTCGCCGTCACCGTGGGGTCTTCGCTCGATGTCATCGAGCTCGATGCCGCCTCCCACAACTCGGTCGATGACATTCGAGATATCCGGGTCAGCGTGACAACGGTTGCCTCGGTGGGCGGAGCCAAACGCGTCTTTATTCTCGATGAGGCCCACATGCTTTCGAAGGCGGCAGGCAATGCGCTGCTGAAGACCCTGGAAGAGCCACCGCCGCATGTTCATTTCGTTCTCGCCACCACCGAGCCGTACAAGCTGCTCGACACCATCCGGAGCCGCAGCCAGCGGTTTGATTTCCACAACGTCGCTGTCGAAGTGCTGGCCGGGTATCTGGAAAAGATCAGCAGCGCTGAGAAGTACAAGGTGGACCCGGCTGCCCTCACGGCGGTCGCCCGGCATGCGCGGGGATCTGTGCGAGACGCGCTGAGTCTGCTCGAACAGGTAGCTGCTCTCGGTGATGGATCTGTAGAGGTGCGAGGTGTCAATCGAGCGCTCGGCCTTGCGGACTCTGAGGTCTACGCGCAGTTGGCCAGGGCAGTCGTCGAGCAGGACGCCCGGACGGCTATCGAAATGGTGGCGCGCCTTTCTGCAGAGGGTGTCGATCTACGCCGCTTCGTGAGTGAAGGCATTGCGTTCTACCGGGGCGTCTTCCTGGCCCACTACGCCCCCAACCTCGCAGAAGTGGTGGACGAATCGGCGGACGTGCTTGCGGACTGGACCAGAGTTTCGAAGGAACTTCAGGCTCCCGATGTGCTCCGCATGGTCGATCATCTTGCCGAAGCTCTGTTGCGGCTCCGGGAGGGGCGCGAAGAACGGTTGATGGTTGAGATCACTTTGCTCAAGCTGACTCGACCGGAAACGGCTGGAGATCCTGCCTCGATGACGGCCAGGATCGAGCAGCTCGAGCAGCGAGTCCGGCGCCTGGGCGCAGGCGCCCCTGCGGCCGTCAAGCCGGCCTCGGTCGTGGCTAAAGCTCCGGTCATGAAGGAAGTTCAACCGGTCGAATCGGAAGATACCGCGATCTTGGAGAGCACCCCGGAGTCTGGACCCGGATTCGAGTTTGGGGACGAGCCTGCGCCATCTGAGCCGGTGCCCGCGCAGCCGGCCCCACTCGACGAGCAGGCTGAGCCCGATGAGGTGCCGGAAACGCTCGCACCGGCCGTTGTTCCTGTTGAGGCAGTAGGCAATCTGACCCTGAGCCAATTCGAATCGGTGTGGCCGGCACTGGTTGCAGGAGTTCGAGATGACCTCGGCCCCCGCCGCCAGGCCCTCTTTCGGGAGGCCAGCCCGGGAAGCGTCGACGGATCGACCGTCACGCTCCATCTTCCGGACCACCTCTCTTTTCACCTCGAACAGCTCCAGACCGATGAGCTTGTCAGGGAGGTAGTCGAAGCCCGCGCCGCCGAGTTGCTCGGGGGATCGATCCGGATTCAATTCCGATCAGGAAGTCATACGGAAGACGGAGCCTCCTCTTCTCCGAGCGAGTCGGAGATGCTGCCAGACAAGCAGCAGCTACTGGAAGCCCCAGCAGTCGCCACCGATCCAGATGCCCTGGTCGAGGGTCTGCTTGGTGGCCAGATGATCGAAGAAGTGGTGACCGACGACTGAAAAAGCCGAAGGCTTTCCAGTTTCCAGTAGCCAGTTTCCGGTAACCAGTTTCCGGCTAGCTCCCGGGCAGCGGAAGGCGGAACTCACTTTTCCTACTTCCCCAGCTCGGCTCCCGCCGGCGTGAGGAACCAAGAAC
Organism: Actinomycetes bacterium; assembly: GCA_024641205.1. GTDB lineage: Bacteria > Actinomycetota > Acidimicrobiia > Spongiisociales > UBA4744 > UBA4744. Next base: position 1,565 of record JAHEDM010000174.1, on the reverse strand, counting down.
GAAGAACGAAGAACGCTTCTCGATTACTCTTCCCGCCATGGGAATGCGACCACAGGACATGCGCAAGCTGATGGAGCAGGCGCAGCAGATGCAAGAAGAGATGGCGGCGCACCAGGAGAAACTGGCCGTCCAGACTTTTGAGGGCACGGCCGGCGGTGGAGTTGTCAAGGCCACGGTGAAGGGCAGCGGGTCCCTGGTTTCGGTTGAGATCGACCCCGAGGTGATCGATCCTGAAGACGCGGAGATGCTGGGGGATCTGATCGTTGCCGCTACCAATCAGGCGCTGGCTGCTGCCCATGCGGCAGCCGAGGCCGGAATGGGCGGCATTGCCGGAGGGTTGGACCTGGGCGGGTTGCTGGGCTGATGTTCGAAGGCCCGGTTCAGCGGCTCATCGACGAGCTTTCGCGCTTGCCGGGCATCGGCCGCAAGTCGGCCCAACGGCTGGCGTTCCATTTGCTGGCAGTTGAACAGGCCGATGCGCGCCGTCTGGCGCAGGCCATCATCGACATGCGGGAACAGGTCAAGTCCTGTGCCAGGTGCTTCAACGTGACCGGGACGGACGAATGCTCGATCTGTCGTGACTTGCGCCGCGATCCGACCGTCGTCTGTGTGGTCGAGCGGGCTCAGGACATCATTGTTGTGGAGAAAACCCAGGAGTTTCGCGGGCGATACCACGTACTCGGTGGGGCGCTTTCTCCCATTGGTGGCGTCGGTCCCGGCCAGCTCCACTTCGCGGAATTGCGGGAGCGGGTCCCCAATGAGGGCATCACCGAACTGATCGTTGCCACCAACCCGACTGTGGAGGGCGACGCCACCGCTATGTACATCGCGCGCGAATTGAAGCCGCTCGGCGTTCGGGTGACTCGTCTGGCGAGTGGTCTCCCGGTGGGGGGTGATCTCGACTACGCCGACGAGCTCACCCTGGGGCGGGCGCTGGTTGGACGGCAGGAGATATAGATGGATTCCGGACGGGGCGGGTAGCAGTGAGCCGTCTCCAGGATTACCTCAACACAGATAAGGGTCTTCGTACGGCACTCTGGCTTGGGAAGGTGGTGCCGCCCGGTCTGGCATCTGCGGGGATAGCAGGCATTGCCGGGCTTTCGGCCCGGCGGAAAAGATCGCGCATGGTGTCTGCGGTCAAATCGAACCTGGCGGTGGTTCTCAATACCTCAGAAGACGACCCGGCGCTGACCAGACACGTCGCCAAGGCGCTGTACTACGCGGGGATGGCTGGTTTCGAATTCTTTCACAAGGTGGCGCACGGTCGGGAGGCCCTGGGTGAGCTGGTGCCGCTGCCCCCCGAACTCCTCGAGATGTTCGAGAAACAGAAGGCAGCCGGGCGCGGGATGGTGGCCGTTTCGGCACACATGGGAGCACTCGATCTGGCCGGGGTTGCTTTTACGGTGACTGATTTCGAGGTGCAGGTGATCTCCTATGCCGCACCTCCGGCCGGTTACCGCCTCGTCAACGAACTGCGCTCCGGCCATGGACTGGTCATAACACCCGGCTCAAAGGAGGCGCTGGCGGCGGCCACCGCCCGTCTCGAGTCGGCCGGGATCGTGTTC
>JAHEDM010000173.1 GCA_024641205.1 Actinomycetes bacterium | reverse complement strand
GACCTTGGAGGCATCTACGTCTTCCCGCTCGAGGAGGTACTCGAAGAACACTCCCGCGGCGCGTTCGTAGTTGTCCTCGGTGACATGGATCTTGCGAAGGTTCGACGCTCCCTGTCCGGGACCGTCGATCGAAAGGACATGGATCCCTCGCTGGGCGAAAGGATTGTCGTCCGGGTCGGGGAAAGCCTCTTTGCTCATGTCCATCCCGGGAAAGAACATGACCGCCGGCTTGGGATCCGGCCCCGGTGCACGATGGAAGACGCCCGAGAGGGTGGCATCTTCCCAGGGCACCTCCACCCGTTCCAGACGCCCGTCGGACAGGGCGATGATGCGATCAAAGCAATCGGTCATCCTTCCATACAGGAACAGCTTTTCGGGGTGATCGTCGGTGAAGATCGAATGATGGGCGTGCCGGTAGGTCTGCACGGCCTTGAAATACAATCGTCGGGCGGTGTGGGCGTGCCCGGCGTCTTCGGCGCCCCTGGCGAGCGTCTCGAGATGATCGGCTTCCTTGAAGAGCACCCGGGGGATCATCCGGTAGCTCTTCACCGTCTCCGGGAACCTGCGACCAGGATTCTCGAAATTCTGCTCGCGGCCCGTCGTGGCGATCACATAGTCGAGAGCCCATTGTTGCCCGTCGCGCCTGCGGTCGAGTTCCATCTTTTCCTTGCCGCTCTCGTGCATCTCTCTCCTCCGCGATAGCCGGGTGGAGCGATTATCGCAGGGGAACGATACGGCAGGGTGCGTTCAGGATGGGCGACTCCCGGCAATCGGTGGGATGACACTTCAAGCGTCAGCCTGAACGAACTCGGGCGGATCGAACGGCCGTACGGCGGGCGGCTCTCCCTCGTAGCGGGCCACCTCGACCAGGCACGTGTGAGCGGTGGGCCCCTGGGCGAGCCGGGAGGTGCCTGCGTCGCGAGTAAGCACGTTCGGGTTGCCGTGCAGGCACGGTGTCCCCGCTACGCCCGGTTGGGCAGGCGTGTACCAGGCGCCGGTGGCCAGCTGGACGACCCCGGAGCGGACGGCGTCGTCGACCACCGCGCCGGCCAGGCACTCGCCCCGGGCGTTGAAGACCCGCACGACATCACCCGAAGCGATCCCCCGGGCGGCGGCATCGGCCGGATGGAGCCGAACCGGCTCCCGCTCGGCGACCTTCCCCTTCCGGCTGGTTTCGCCGTGATCCCACTGGCTGTGCAAGCGGGTCGACGGCTGGTTGGAGATGAGATGCAGCGGGAAATCGGAGCCGGCCCTCCCCAGCCATTCGGCCGGCTCCATCCAGGTCGGATGACCCGGGCAGTCTTCGTAGCCAAATCCGGCGACCGTCTCGGAGAACAACTCAATGCGACCGGAAGGTGTGCCAAGCGGATGACGATCCGGGTCAGAACGGAACGCCTCCAACAGCACAACCCGCTCCGTCGGCTGGTCCGGACCGTGGTGCAGGAACCCGCGCCGGACGAACTCGTCGTGGTCGGGTTGTCCCGGGTTCATCTCCCGGAACTCGTCGTACAGATGACGAACCCACTCGTCGGCCGTCCGTTCTTCGGTAAAGGCTTCGGCGACGCCCAGCCGGTCGGCCAGGGCAGAGAATATGTCGTAGTCGTTGCGCGCTTGACCGAACGGATCGACGACCTGCGCCATCGCGAACAGATAATCGTCGGCCGCCGCTCCGCCCAGGTCATTCCGTTCGAGCGGGGTCGTGGCGGGAAGGACTATGTCGGCATTTCGAGCCGTGGCCGACCAAAAGGGCTCGTGGACAATCACCGTGTCGGGCTTCCGCCAGGCATCCAGCAGCCGATTGAGATCCTGGTGATGGTGAAACGGGTTGCCTCCGCACCAGTAAATGAGCCGGGTGTCGGGGTAGGTGTAGGTGCCTCCGTTGTAGTCGAACGTGCCGCCCGGGTTGAGAAGGAGATCCGAGATCCGAGCGACCGGAATAAAGGCCGCCACCGGGTTGGGTGGACTGGGCAGACTCGGCCCGGGAAGACGTGTTGCACCGTTGCCGATGGAGCCGATGGCTCCGTAGCCGAGCCCGAACCCTCCGCCGGGGAGTCCGATTTGCCCCAAGACAGCGGCCAGGGCGATGACCATCCAATAGGGTTGCTCGCCGTGATCGGTCCGCTGTACCGACCAACTCACGTTGAGCAGCGTACGTCCTTTGACCATGGCGGAGGCCAGCTCTCGAATAACCCCCGCCTCGATCCCCGACAGGGCAGCCGCCCACTCCGGAGTCTTGGCAACGCCGTCCCTCTCCCCGGTGAGGTAGGACAGCAAACGATCCCAACCAACGCAGTATCGATCGAGAAAATCGGTGTCCTGCTGGTCGGCTTCGACGATGGCGTAGGCGAGGCCCAGCATGACCGCTACATCGGTGTTGGGGCGGGCCGCCAGCCACCTGCCTTCGAGGGTGTCCAGAAGGTCGTCGCGAATGGGTGAGATGTTGACGAAACGCGTCCCGCGCGCGGCCGCTTGCTCCATCCAGCCGCGCAAGAGGTGTCTCCCGTGACCTCCGCTTTGCACCTGGGCGTTCTTGACCGGGATACCTCCGAACGTGACGATGAGATCTGTGTGCTCGGCGATCACCGGCCACGAGGTGTGGGCTGCCTGCAGCTCGTTGTAGCTCATCCCCAGCACGTGGGGCACGAGGACTTCGGCGGCGGCGTGGCTGTAGGTATCGACCTTGGCGGTATATCCCCCGATAAAGGAGAGGAATCGGCGGAGCTGGCTCTGGGCGTGGTGGAACCGGCCGGCACTGGCCCACCCGTACGAACCGCCGAAGATCGCCTCGTTTCCGTAGCGGCTCCGCACCCGCTCGAGCTCACCGGCCACGAGATCGAGAGCGGTGTCCCAGTCGACTTCTACGAAAGGATCCACGCCGCGCCGCTCGGTGGCGGCTCCCGGACCGTCCAGCAGCCAGCTGCGGCGAATCGAAGGGCGGGCCACCCGGCTCCGTGCAACGTCCTTGAGCGACTGCCCGATCGGGGACGGATCAGGATCTTCGGCAAAGGGAAGGACGGCGAGTATGTCGTTCCTATCAGACTCCAGTTCATACGCGCCCCAGTGGGTGACCGTCAGGCGTCGCGTCGACAAGTGTCCCTCCTCTCGGGGACCAGCGTAGCTCTCGCTGCATGCTTCGGACGAGCAGCCTAAGCTCGCTCGAAAGACCCCTCACCAGAGGAAAGGGAATGAAGAAACACAACCCCGCCGGAGTCGCCGGACCGTTTGCCACCTACTCGCACGGCGTCGAGTTGGAAGGACCCCATCGGTTTCTCTTCGGTGCAGGTCAAACGGGAGTAAGGGCGGACGGATCCGTCGGTGAGGGTATTGAAGAGCAAGCCGGATTGGTCTGGGACAACATCCGAAAGGTTCTCGCCGCCGCCAACATGGAGATCTCCGACATCGTCCAGCTGAACATGCTGCTGGTCGATCGAGCTGACCATGCCCGGGCGGCTGCCGTCAGGGAAACGATCCTCGATGGTCACCGGCCGGCCTCCACTTTGATGTACGTCGCCGGTCTGGCCAGACCGGAATGGCTCATCGAGATCGATTTCATTGCCGCTCGGGCGAGCTAGAACATCCGAGATTCGCTCACAGTCCGAGTAGTCGGGCAGCGTAGCCTCCGGCAATGGCAGCCGCCTCTCGCCGGCTCAGACCGGAGACACGTCCGAGGAGACCGAGCGGATCCCCCTCCCCCATATCGTCACTCCTGTTCGACCAATTGGTCGTCGACTCCGAGCCGGACGGCCAGAGCGCGCAGCTTGGCCAGCAACGCACCGGGCACCGGCACACCGTCCTGTCTCCGTTCAGCCTCGATCGCGGCGGCTTGTTCCCCGGCCAACCGAACCGGGGCGTCGGTCATCGATTCCGACCCTCGAAACACCTTTAGCTGACGGTCCATCTCTCGTTTGAAGTCGTCGAGGCTCAGGAAGAGGTCGGGCCGCACGACGAGTATGGCCTGACCGGTGTTGGCCGGGACGTCGTATACCGCCCGGTGGTCGAGTGCTTCCCGGCCGAAAGCTGCGCCGTTGAGGATTCCCGCCAGCACCCCGATCGCGAAGTTCAGACCCGAGCCCTTGTACCCACCGATCGGCATGAGAAAACCCTCATCTGCCCGGTCCGGATCCGTGATCGGCTCCCCGTCCATGCCTATTACCCAGCCCTCGGGCATCGATTCTCCTGCCTGAGACTTCACCTTGATCGTGCCGTGGGAGGCGACGGTAGTGGCGATATCGAGCTGGAAGGGGACTTCAGCCCCGGCGGGGATGGCGACGGCCACCGGATTGGTACCCAGCAGCCGTTCACGACCTCCCCAGGGCGGCATGACGTTGGCGCTGGCCACCGCAAAGTAGATACCGATCAGGTCCTCTCGCATCGCCATGGCCGTATACACGCCGGCGGCACCAGCGTGGTTGGAGCGCCACGTTCCCACCCAGGCCAGCCCGGAGACCTTCGCCTTCTCGATCGCCGTTTCAACCGCCAGGGTCATGACCACCTGGCCCAGCCCATTGTCCCCGTCGACCAGGGCGCTCACCGGTGTCTCGTGCAGAATCCGCACGTCGGGCCTGAGATTGATGCCACCCGCCTCGATCCGTTCGGCGTAGAGAGGAAGGCGAATGATCCCGTGTCCGGTCCTGTCCCGCAGATCGGCTTCCACCAGTCGGCGGGCGGTCACCCGGGCATGCTCGTCGAGCGCACCGAGCGCGACCAGAACCTGAGCGGCAAACGCCTCCAGCCGCTCCACGGTGAATAGGGTGCTCACGCGGTCAACATCACATACGGACGGAGGCGGCCAGGGCAAGTTGGGCCGCTTCCTGGTCGAGGGGAAGATCGACGACCTGGTTCCGCTCGGCGGACAAATCCGCGGCCATATAGACCTCCATCGCCAGTCGGGCCTGGGCCGGCGTAACCATGACGGGCCTGTCGAGGGCGACCGCCTCTATGAAGTGGGTGGTTTCGCGTTCCATCGGCCCCGCGTAGACATGGTCAACGAATTCGCCGGGCATGGTCGACAGCGGAAACACCACACCGTCCGACATGGTGTTCAAGATGATGTCCTTATGGCTGTCATCCATGAGGAGCGCGCCTTCGCTGCCAATAAACTCCATCCAGGTTGACGAGAAATTCGGATAGCCGGGTGGGAGGATCCAGCCCGCACCGATCGTCACGACTACGCCGTCATCCATCGTGATGACTATTGACATGAAGTCCGATAGGTCGTACTTGGGCTTCTGGACCTTCTCGACCGCCTGCGCATAGACCCGGATAGGCTTGCGGGGCTCGAGGGCCCACAAGGCGAAGTCTATGTCGTGGGTCGCTTCCATAACCGCAGGCGAGAGCTTGATACGGCCACCGATCTTGTCGCCCAGCTTGCGGGTGATGTGCCGGCTGATCAGTACGCTGACCGGTTCACCGAGCGTGCCGTCGGTCAGGCTGCGCTTGACAAGAGCCTGTTTGGAATTGAAGCGCTGCGAGTATCCAATCGTGAATTTGAGACCCTTGCGCTCGGCAATCTCGATCAACTCGTCTGCTTCTTCCAGAGTGAGCGCTATGGGCTTCTCGAGCAGAACGTGTTTTCCGGCCTCGAGGGCGGCCTTGGTAATCGGATAGTGGGTGGTCTCCGGAGTGGCGGAAATCATCACCGCTTCGACGTCTGGGTTCGTGAGAATCTCCTGGTAGTCGCTGGTTGCCGTCACCGGGTTGGTGAGAGCGGCGACCTCTTGCAGCCGCTCGGGGTTGGTCTCTGCTATCGAGAGATTCCGCACCAACGCACTGTTGGCGGCGGTGACCGCTCTAATCCCTCCGCACCATCCGGTTCCGATCACACCTACGTCTATCTGGCTCACGTTGCTTCCTTTCGGGTGGTTTCTACTCTTCAGTCTTCGAATGGCTCAGCCGGGCCGACCGGAAGCGTCACCGCTCGCGCGCCTGCTGAGCTCGAATCCGGCCGATGGTGCCACAGCCAATGATGGCCAACCCAATGCCGTTCATGTTCTCCTCGGCTCAAACTGCCAACATCCTAAACCAACGAAGACGGGCCGGGGAGAAGGAAATACCTCCGGTTCCTCGCATGTCCCGGCGACAGGGCCCTTGCTCAAAACCTGA
>JAHEDM010000172.1 GCA_024641205.1 Actinomycetes bacterium | reverse complement strand
TCTTGGAGGGAATGCAGTCCCACAAGTGGGCGGCCCCGCCGACCACCGAAGACTCGACGAGTGTCACTCGCGCACCAAGAGCAGCGGCGATGGTGGCCGCAGTATTGCCGGCCGGGCCACCCCCGATGATCAGAAACCGAACCCCATCGTCATCGCTCATCTCGACCCTCCCCGATACGACCCGAATACTCCCCGTAGGACGTCGGAGACCTCCCCAAGCGTCGCCAATGCCACCAGGGCCTCCTTCATTGGATAGAGGAGGTTGGCGTCCCCCCGGGCAGCATCGCCGACCCGGTCGAGCGCCACAGACACCGCCGCCTGGTCCCGTTTGGCCCGCACCCTTTGCAAAGCTTCTATCTGGTGCCGTTCGACGGCGGGATCGACCGACAGGACGGGCAGCGGGCCGGTCTCGTCTTCGAGGAACCTGTTCACGCCAACGATGACCGACTCGCCGTTCTCCTGGCGACGGGCCTCCGCATAGGCCGATTCCTCGATCTCCCCCTGCTGGAAACCGGCTTCGATTGCGGCAGCCGCTCCACCGAGCTCGTCGATCTTCAGTATCAAATCGTTTGCCTTGGTTTCCAATTGATTGGTGAGGTTCTCGATGAAGTACGAGCCGGCCAGCGGATCGACGGTGTCGGTGATCCCCGACTCAAAAGCGAGGATCTGCTGGGTTCGCAGGGCGATCCTGGCCGATCGATCAGTCGGCAGGCCGAGCGCCTCGTCGAACGCGTTGGTATGCAGCGACTGGGTGCCCCCCAGGGTGGCAGACAGCGCCTGCAGGGCGGTACGCACGATGTTGTTTTCGGGTTGCTGGGCGGTCAACGCGCTGCCGGCCGTTTGTGTGTGGGACCGCATCATCCAGGACTTCGGATCCCGGGCACCCACCCGTTCCCTCATCAATCCGGCCCACATCCGGCGGGCCGCCCGGTATTTGGATATCTCTTCGAAGAGGTGGCTATTTGCATTCCAGAAAAAGGAAAGCCGGGGAGCGAAGTCGTCAACGGCCAAGCCGGCGGCTACCGCTGCTTCGACGTAAGCGAGGCCGTTTGCCAGAGTGAAGGCGATTTCCTGGGCAGCCGAAGAACCCGCTTCCCGAATGTGGTAGCCACTAATGGAGATGGTGTTCCAGGCCGGGAGCTCGCGGGCACAGTAGGAGAACAGATCGGTGACCAATCGCATCGAGGGCTGGGGCGGATAGATGTAGGTGCCGCGGGCGATGTATTCCTTGAGGATGTCGTTCTGAACGGTTCCCCGGATCTGAGGGGGCGGGACGGCTCGCTCTTCGGCAACGATCTGGTAGAGCAAGAGCAGGATGGCTGCGGTGGAGTTGATAGTCATCGAGGTGCTGACCTGGTCGATCGGGATCTCTGCGAACAGCCTGCGCATGTCTTCTAGGCTGTCGACGACAACTCCGACCTTGCCTACTTCGCCCGCGGCCAACGGATGGTCCGAATCCAATCCCATCTGGGTGGGGAGATCGAAAGCCACCGACAGGCCGGTTTGTCCGGCTGCCAGGAGCGAGCGAAAGCGGGCGTTGGTTTCCTCGGCGGTTCCGTACCCCGCGTATTGGCGCATCGTCCACGGCCGGCCCCGATACATGGTCGGGTAGGGGCCACGAGTGAAGGGATACTCCCCCGGCGCCCCTACCTCTGGCGGGGCTTGCTCGGAGCCGTACACAACCTCTATTTCGATGCCGCTCGAAGTGCTACGCGACCCTGGATGCGGTGAGTCTTTTGTATTCACGGTTATCCTATGAGATGCCGAAGGGGATGCTACCGGCAACTTTTCCGACTCCCCCTTCGTTAGGTAATTCGGAGATGTCAAAAGCACCAATTCATGAACTCGAGCGGCGCGACGTCCGCAGGCGATGGTTCGTTGCGCTCGCCACACTGCTCAGCATCGCGTTGCTGTCTTCTACCTGGATTGGTCTATTCGCGTTCTTTGGAACCAACACGGCCTACGGCACCTTCTCGGATCTGGAGAAGAAGTACGTCCCGGAGGTGGACGATCTCCTGTTGGATCTGCCGGACCTCTCACAAGTTTCCCGCATCTACACGCTCAATGACGTGCTCTTGGCAGAATTGCACGACGGCAAGAACAGCGAACCGGTCCGATATGACGAGCTACCGGACATCGTGATCAAGGCGGTTTTGGCGGCTGAGGATGCCGAGTTCTTCGAACACGAAGGGGTCGACTTTGCGGCCATCGGCGGTGCGGCGATCGACAATCTGCGCGGTGTGACCCGGGGTGGTTCGACGATCACCCAGCAGGTGGTCAAACAGAACTTCGTCGGCGACGAGGTCACCCTGCAACGCAAGATTCAGGAAGCGATGGTGTCGGTTGAGTTGGAACGCCGATACACGAAAGAGCAGATTCTCGAGTTCTATGTCAACTCCGTTTACTACGGGTGGAGCGCCTTCGGGGTCAAGACTGCGGCCCGCGAGTACTTCGACAAGGACCTGGAGGAGCTGACGATCGCCGAGGCGGCCACGCTGTTCGTGCCGATCCGGAACCCTTCCCAGTACGATCCGCGCCGCCAACCCGAGCGGGTCCTGGACCGCCGCAACGACGTGATCGACACGATGGTCGCTCATGAGATGATCACTCCCGCCCAAGGGGAGCGCGCCAAGGACGAGCCATACGTGATCCAGCCGCACCCGGAGTTCAAGGGACCGGCCGACCACGTCGTTGCAGAGGTACGACGAGCTCTGCTCAACGACGCCGAATTCTCTTTCCTGGGGGCCACGAGCGAGGAGCGCAAGAAAGCGATCTTCGGTTGCCCTTCCGACGACGTCACCTGCGCCGGGGGCGGAGGCTTGAAGGTGTATGTGACGATCGACCTCGAGCTTCAGGAGAAGGCAAACGAAATCCTGAACACGTGGTTGCCGATCGCCGATCCGAGCGCTCTCAGCGAGGACCAACTCGCCGCTTGCATTCAGCGCTACAACAACGCCCAAATCCCAGTTCCTGAACTTCCCAACCTGCGGTGCGCCCCGACGGGGGCCATCGCAACGGTCGACAACGTGACCGGAGCTATCAAGGTCATGGCCTCCGGATTGCCATTCGACGTCGAACAGTTCGACCTGGCCATCCAGGGCAAGCGCAACCCGGGTTCTTCCTTCAAGCCGTTTGCCCTGACCGCCTATCTCGAGTCGGGCGGATCACTGAACTCATTCTGGGATGGGCGGAGCCCCAAGGCGATCGACTGCCCGGGCTGCAGCCCCAACCCGTGGGTGGTCCACAACGCCGGCGGTGGCGGCGGCGGAATGTCCCTGTTCTCGGGTACCCAGAACTCGGTCAACGTCGTCTACGCCCAGGTCTCGAAAGAAGTCGGCCCAGACCGAATCATCGATACCGCCCACCGCATGGGCGTCAAGTCGGATCTGCCTGCCGTCTATTCGCTGGTTCTCGGAGCAGGCGCAGTGAGTCCCCTCGAGATGGCATCCGCCTACTCGAACTTCGCCACCAACGGCCTTCATGCCGATTCCTATTTGGTCGAACGGATCGAGAACACGGCAGGCGAGCTTATCTATGCCCGCAACGTGGAACGGATCCAGGTGGTCGACGCGGCCGTCATGGCCGCCGCCCGGCGTCCGCTCACCCAGGTGGTTGCGGCCGGTACCGCCACCCGGGCCCGCATCGGCCGGCCGCAGGGCGGCAAGACCGGAACCCACCAGAACTACAACGAGGCCTGGTTCGTCGGGTTCGTGCCCGAATACGCGACCGCGGTGTGGGTCGGCTACCCCGATTTCCAGGCACCGCTCCGGAACCTGACGATCAACGGCCAGTTCTACAGCCGACTGTACGGCGGCACGGTGCCCGCCCCGATCTGGGCTGAGTTTATGACCTACATGCTGAAGGACACGCCGGTGAGCGATTTCCCGGACGATCCGCCCGGGGTATCCCAGTACTTCGTCACGCCGAGTACCGAAGTGCCGCTGGTCGTCGGCCTGACGACCGAACAAGCCGTGAACGATATCTACGACGCGCACCTGCGGCCCAACCCTGTTGAGGTCCCCTCGCTGGAGGCGAAGGGAATCGTGCTCACCCAGGACCTCGCAGAAGGCACCGGTGCAGCTCACGGCCAGGTCTTGACGATCGAAGTCTCGTCCGGCCTACCTCCCGAAGCTCCCCTCATCGATTTGCGTACCCTCACGTTCGACCAGGCGGTCACAGCTTTGGGGGCCTTCGAAGAAGAGACCGGGGTCGCCTTGGTGTGGTCGGCAAGCTTCCGGGAGGTGAAGGACCCGAACCAGGTAGGGCGCATCCTCGACACCAACCCGGCGCCGGGGGCAACCGTGACGCACGGTCAGTCGATTGTGATCGTGGTTGGAAAGCTGGCGCCGTAGCGCGATTAACTCCAGTCGTCAATAGTCCTTCGGTCGGCTCAGCCGTCCTTGGCCTTCAGTTTCGATGACCGCCGCAGGCAAAACTTTCGCGACCCCGAATCAACCCTATTGATGTCAGTTTTGGTTACTTGATATCAATAGCTCATGCGATCTGCACCACCCGGAGACGACCGCGACTCTTGTCCTCCCGTCGCGATCACCGCCGCACCCTCTCCGGGTGGTGCCGGTCGCCGCTCGGTTTGGCGCCGACCCAGCCTGATCCCCCGTCTCCTGGATGACGGACCAGGCGGCTTCCCCGCCCACCACCCTTACGTGCGTCGCTTCTGGATCGCCGCTCTCGGCCCGGGAGCGGTAGCCGACCTGCTCCGCTTAATCGCCGCCGCCACCCAGCAACGCCCTCTCCCCCGTCCGGAATATCTCCACTTGTTGACGAGGGCAGGACTCGTCTTCCCGTCCGGCGGTACGGTCTGGGTGGGCCGATCGGTGCCGCCCCTGGGCGACGCCCAACTCCGGCGAATGACGCCTGCCGTTCGAGCAGAGCACAGCCGGGCTGTGGCCCGCTTTCTCAACAGATCCGGGCCGACCGGCACCACTTGACTCCGGCATCACCTCCGACACAATCAACCGGGCGCACTACGCTGGCGCTCCTCGGCCGAACGCGGGTGATGCATGGAGATCAACTACAAACGCTGGATCGCCGGTATCAGAAACGAGATCCGGGAAATATCAATTGCCCAATTAACGGACGTCTCTACGACCCTTCCCGTGATCATCGATGTGCGGGAACCGGAGGAGTCCGCGCAGGGTGCGATTCCCGACGCGCACCTGATACCGCGCGGCCAACTCGAGGGAGCCATCGGCGACCACGTGGCCGACTCCGAGACCCTCATCGTGCTGTATTGCGCGGTCGGGGAACGGTCCGCGTTGGCCGCCCAGTCCCTGAGCCGGCTCGGCTACCAGAACGTGTGGTCACTAGCTGAAGGTTTCGAGGGATGGAAACGGGCCGGCCGGGCCTGGGTTCTGCCCGCGGTGCTGCCTGCGGATCACCGAGCCCGTTACAGCCGCCATCTGCTGCTTCCCGAAGTTGGCGAAGAGGGTCAGCGTCGCTTGATGGCCTCGAAGGTGCTCGTGATCGGCGCAGGCGGACTGGGTTCGCCCGCCGCTTTGTACCTGGCGGCCGCCGGCGTAGGAGTCCTGGGCATTGTGGATTCTGATGTGGTTGATGTCACCAACCTGCAGCGGCAGATCCTCCATAACACGGACCGTCTGGGACGTAGGAAAGTCGATTCGGCCCGTCAGACACTCAATGCCCTCAACCCCCTCGTCGAGGTCGTGGCCATCCCGGAGCGGCTGACCGCCGACAACGCCCTCGATCTGCTCGACGGGTACGACGTTGTCGTCGATGGTGCCGACAACTTCCCCACCCGCTATCTCCTCAATGACGTATCCCTCCATGTGCGTATTCCGGTCGTCCACGGGTCCGTCTTTCGCTTCGAAGGTCAGGTCAGCGTCTTTGCTCCCTACGCGGGCCCCTGCTATCGCTGCTTGTTCTCGGAACCGCCCCCGCCGGAATTGGCGCCATCCTGCTCGGAAGCCGGGGTGCTTGGTGTCGTGCCGGGCATCATCGGCTCGATCCAGGCTGCCGAGACCATCAAACTGCTGCTCGGTATCGGCGATCCATTGATCGGCAAGTTGCTGACCTACGACGCCCTGGACCAGGAATTCCGCACGCTGAAGCTCCGCCGCGACCCGAATTGCCCGGCTTGTTCGGATGAGGCTCTTCCCCCCC
>JAHEDM010000171.1 GCA_024641205.1 Actinomycetes bacterium | reverse complement strand
CGGATACACCGAGCTCTTTTCCAACGTAGGAGGGAATTTGATCGACCGGTACGGTCTGCATGTTTGCTCCTTATTCTCAGATGGTTGGACGCCGGTTGCCCGGCCGCCCGCTTACTCCACTCCCTGTAATGAGGCACGGCACATCTGGCGCAGCAAATCCCGATGGCGAGCGTGACTCACCCCGATCGGGATCGGGCGGGCGGCAGATCCGATCAAGCCGATCAGACCGCGACCGGCTGCCCTCGCTTCATCCAGGCTCAGCTCCTGGTGTAGTTTCACGATCGCTTCTGCCCAGGCGTCGGTGTATCGCTCGTCGTTCCGCTCGGCGGCACGCTGGTAGTACTCCGGAACGTACCGAAGCTCCCTCACCAGCAACATGAGTTCCGCCCCCTGGTCGAGCGCCAGCGTCGTGTGGGTGTCGATCAACACATCGAGGGCTTCGTCGGGTTCGAGTCCGGCGATGCGTTCGATGGCCCCGCGCAACAGATCCCAGATGCGATCGAACACCGCCAGCAGGATGTCGTCCTTGGAAGGGAAGTGGCGATACAGCCCGGGTCCGGTGATCCCGGCCGCCGTGCCGATCTCATCCATGGATGTGGCATGGAATCCCTGCAAGTGGAACAAGCGAGTGGCGGCCTCGATGATCTGTTCACGTCGCCACCGCCCCCGGGCCGTCGGTGCCTCCGAGGCCGTCTCGCTCGATTCCATGCCGTAGCTCATATCGGGGTACTCAGCACGGGTCCTGGCTCCGTTCACAATCCCAGGGCGTCGGCCAGGAGGCGTCGGTGGTAGCGGGCATCACCGAACATCAGGGCCGTGCTCTTGGCCCGCTTGAAGTACAGGTGCACGCTGTGTTCCCACGAGAACCCGGTGCCTCCAAGAATCTGGATCGTCTCGCCTGCGACGTGCTCGTATGCGTCGGAGCACACCGATTTGGCCAGCGGAGCGGCGATCACCAGCTCTTCTTCATCCCCCGTGACCCGGGCGGCGTGATAGGCCGCCGACCGGGCGTGCTCGACCTCGACCAGCATGTCTGCGCAGCGGTGCTTGATGCTCTGGAATGAACCGATGGCCCTCCCAAACTGGAACCGGGTTTTCCCGTGCTCAACCGAGGTCTCCAGGCACCATTGGGCCCCACCAACCTGATCGAGTGACAACCCCACTGCCGCCAACCGCAGAATCCTTTCGATGACCGGACCGGCCGCTCCTTCCCGACCGAGCAGGGCTTCCGGTCCGACCGATACGGTGGTGAAGGTGAGCTGCGCTTGCTTGGTCGTTGGGTCGAGGGTGGGCACCGCCTCATGTGAAACCCCCGGGGTCCCGGATGGGATCAGGAAGAGGCTGAGGCCGCCCGCCGTCCGAGCTGCGACCAGAATTGTGTCAACGGCTTGTCCAAAGACGACGTTGGTCTTCGTGCCGGTGAGCACCCAGCCGTCGCCGGACGGCTCCGCCGCCATGCTGATGTCGTCGAGGTTCGCTCCCCGTGGCCCCTCAAAGAGCGCGACGCCCACCGTGCGCTCCCCCCTGGCGATAGCGGGCAGGTGGGCCTGCTTTTGGTCTTCGGTCCCTGCAGTCAGGATCGCGTCGGCAGCCATGACCACCGTCGAGAGGAAGGGGCCGGGAAAGAGAGCTCGTCCCAGCTCTTCGAGCACAATGCTGAGCTCGGCGAACGTGTACCCGGCTCCGCCATATTCCTCGGGGATGGCCAGGCTGTGCCAGCCAAGCTCGGCGCCGGCTTGCCATAGCTTCTCATCGAACCCGGCTTCAGTATCAGCCAGTTGTCGTACGGCCTCGAGCGGCACCCGATCGGCCAGGAACTGGCGGGTCGTCTGGCGAAGCATCTCCTGCGCCTCGTTCAAGGCGAAATCGACGTCGAGCGCTTGGTCAGCCACGCGGAACCTCCTTCCAGGGCAGGTCCTTGTCGACTCGTGGCTCTCCGGGTAGACCCAACACCCTTTCACCGACGATGTTCTTCATGATCTCGGAGGTTCCTCCCTCGATTGAATTGGCCCGGGCCCGCAGGAAATTCCGCTGTGGACTGCCTTCGGATTCGAATTCCGTTGGGCGGTGTAACACGTAGCCTCCCGGATAGAGCGTCCCGTCCCAGCCCATCAAATCAACGGTGAAAGCCGTGATGGCCTTGTTGAGATCAGCCCAGGCCAGCTTGCCCGTCGAACCTTCCGGGCCGGGTGTCCCGGCCTTCCGCATCTGATTGGCCCGAAGGGTGGTGAGGCGGAGAGCCTCCCATCCTGCCCACAGCTGTACCAGTTCGTCCCGAGCAGCAGGGTCTGCGTGGCCGTAGTCCTTCCACGCCTTGATGGCCGCTTCCATCGACCCCCCACCGCGGGGCAGAGCACGGCTACCGATGGCGACCCGCTCGTTCATCAGGGTGGTCATCGAGACCCGCCACCCGGCCCCCACTTCATCGATGCGATATTCGTCCGGCACCCGGACGTCCGTGAAGAAGACTTCATTGAACTCGGCTTCGCCGGTGATCTGATAGAGAGGCCGAACCTCGACCCCCTCGGCTTTCATATCGACGATGAAGTAGGTGATGCCTGCGTGCTTCGGCACATCCGGGTCGGTCCGCACCGGGATCATCCCCCACTTGGCGATGTGTGCCAGGGTGGTCCAGACCTTCTGCCCGTTGACGATCCATTCGTCGCCATCCCGGACGGCCTTGGCCGAGAGGTTGGCCAGGTCGGATCCGGCGCCCGGCTCGGAGAAAAGTTGGCACCACATGTCTTCCGTGGTGAACATCGGCCTCAACCACTTCACCTTCTGCGCATCGGTTCCATGGGCGGCCAGTACTCCGGCGCCCATGCCGATACCAAGCAGGTTCAATTCCCGGTTCCAGGTTGGAGCGCCGGCCTTCTCCAGAGCCCCCTGGACGACCGACTGGTACTTGGGACTGACACCCAAGCCGCCGAACCCTTCAGGAAACTGGACCCAGGCGAGACCAAGGTCGTATTGGTTGCCCCAGAACTCTTGGGGCTCGACACTCGGGTCGTACCCTCCCAGCAATTGCTCGAGGCGCTCGCCTACCAACGCCTCAGCCGATTCGGCTTTGATCGTGTCGGTCATTGGCACGTTCCCCCTGTTACTCGAAGATTCGTGGACTTGATCAAATTTTAGTTAATTGTCGTTCACTTATCAACCCACAATTGGCGCCGACTCCCGACTTGAGAGATCGGCAGGGATGGGATCCGCAAGCATGCGGCGCGATTGGGTCGCCCCCCAGTTTGGTAAACGGCCATTCACAAATTGGGCAGCGAACGCAGCTCAGCCGCGCAAGTCAACCGACCCGTGTTTGGCGAGCTCGACTCGCGCCACCACGTTGCGATGCACCTCATCGGCTCCGTCGTAGATTCGGCCGGCCCGTTCGTGGCGATACCAGAAGGCCAAGGGCGTGTAGTCGGTCATGCCCATCCCGCCGTGCACCTGAACGGCGCGATCGACCACTCGCTGGAGGACGTTGGCCACATAGAACTTGATGGCAGAGATCTCGGTGCGGGCCGCCTTGCTGCCGCCCTCTTCGAGCTTGCGAGCGGCGTCGAGAACCATCAATCGAGCGGCATTGGTCTCCGCCCGGCTATCGGCGATCCAGTGCTGGACCACCTGCCGCGTGGCCAGCGGGCGCCCGGGAGCCAGCTCCCGATCGATCGCGTACCGGCACATGAGTTCAAGAGCGCGCTCGCATATACCGATCCAGCGCATCGTGTGGTGAATCCGGCCGGGACCCAACCGCTCCTGGGCCAGCACGAACCCATCACCTTCACCGCCGATCAGGTTGGAAACCGGAACCCGGCAATCGTTGAAAGAGACCTCCGAGTGGCTGGCCCAGCCGCTTCCCGTGTCGCCCATCACCGGGGTATTGCGCACCCGAGTGAACCCGGGGGTTTCCATTGGGACGATGATCTGACTGGCCCGGCGGTAGCGATCTCCTTCAGGATTGGTGACTGCCATGACGATGGTGAAGGCCGCGCCGTCTGCCGCGCTGGTGAACCACTTGTCCCCGTTGATGACGTATTCCTTGCCGTCCCGCACTGCGGTGGTCGACATCCAGGTGGGATTCGAGCCTGCGTGACCGGGTTCGGTCATCGAGAACGAAGAACGGATGTCGCCGGCTACCAGAGGCTTCAGCCATCGCTCCCTCTGCTCATCGCTCCCAAACTGCAAAAGCAGTTCCATGTTCCCGACGTCTGGGGCCTGGGCATTGCACACGAAATGACCGAGCGGGCTCCGACCGAGCTCCTCGCTGAGGTGAGCAAATTCGACCAGGGACATCCCTGCTCCCCCAACCTCCTTGGGGAGGGCCGGCGCCCACATACCCATCTTCTTGGCGATGGCGCGGACCTCTACCACTCGTGGTTCGAGTTCCTCATGGGAGCCCGTCAGGAAGAAGGGCTCGAGAGGGATCACTTCTCGATCCACGAACTCGCGGGCAGTGGCCAACAGGTCGGACAGAGATGAGGAGATGGTCATTCGCTTATCCTAGAGATGGCGCCATTGCGGTTGCCAGTGGCATACTCCCTACTTCCAAGCTCTTCGGGCCCGGCAGTACATCCACCTCGCAGCGTCCCACCTCTCCCACGAGGAAAGGGCCCCGCGGGGCCCTTTCCTCGCTTGCTGATGCTCCCGCGGCGTTACTTGGCGCACGCCTCGGTGAACACGTAGTCCGCAGCCGTTGAGCCGACAAAGAA
Source organism: Actinomycetes bacterium (assembly GCA_024641205.1). Taxonomy (GTDB): domain Bacteria; phylum Actinomycetota; class Acidimicrobiia; order Spongiisociales; family UBA4744; genus UBA4744. The sequence continues at coordinate 1,488 of JAHEDM010000171.1, read as the reverse complement.
GTCCTGTATGACTTCGATGCCCGTCGTGGCATCGGCCGAGTATCCGCCAACAGTCGCTTCCCGTGGGTAAACGTCGTTGGGATCACCGGCAAAGGACCGCGGAGGCATCATGCCTTCGTAGTCGACTTCCGTCAGCGCCAGCGCGGCGTTCTTGATGCCTTCCTTGGTCAGGTCGCCTGCTTCGTAGGCCGATTCCAGCGCAGCTCTGAGGGCGTACTGGGAAACCCAGCCCGACACGAAGAAGTCGTTCGGGTCGGCACCGATGGCAGCCACCGCAGTCCGCATCTTCTCATGCCCTACCGAGTCGTAGTCCCAACCGGCGGTGAACGACGACTGGAAGTAGATGCCGCTTTGGAAAGCCGGTGCCGCCGCACTTGCCAGCAAGGCCCGGTTCCACGAAGGGCTGGAACCGATGAACAGCGGAACACTCGCCCCCAGTTGCTGGGCGGCACCGCCGACGATCGCAGCCGTTTCCGAAGGACCGGTCACCAGAATGACCAGGTCCGGGGTATCCGACACGATCTTGGCGACCGCTTCCACCTGGGCCGGGTCGCCGCCCGCCGAGACGGGGATGACGGTCTCTTCCCAGCTCACCGTGATGTTGTTGGCCTCGGCGGCGGTCTTGACGCCCGCTGCGTAGTCGAAGCCGTAGTCGGTCGGGAATTCGAGAATCCCGATGGTGTTCAACTCACGTCCGGCCGCCGGGACGGCACCGACCGCCCAGTCGATCGCGTTCATCGCCTCGAAGCAGTAGCCGGTACCGAACTCGAGGACGAGATCTTCGAAAGCCCAGCCGGACCACCACGACATCGGCGCTGCCACTGTGTTGTCCCGCGCGTAGTCGGGCAGGGCAGCCAGAGTCTGGGGGGTACCGAGCGATTGAGCAACCGCCGCGACGTCGTTGGCAATCTGGTTGTAATCGGCCACGAACTTGGCCGGGTCGTATTGGGTGTCCTTTTTCAGGCTCTCCGGCAATGCCACGTCGTAAGCGCCACCGATCCCACCTTCAGCGTTGACGGTGCCCCAGAAGAGCTGTTGACCCGCGTACAGGCCGGGCGCCGCCCCGGCAAAGGGGCCTGACTCGTCCGTCAAGACGCCCAGGTAGATGCAGCCTCGATCGGGATCGCCACCCGGACACGGCTCTGCCGTTACCCCAACGTCGGTGGCAACTTCCATCATCCCTTCGGTCGTGGTTGTCTGCGCGGTGGTCGTCGTCTCCGCGGCAGTAGTCGTCGTCTCAGCGGCAGTGGTGGTCGTTTCCTCGGTGTCCTGGGCGCATGCCGCGACCAACAACGCAAGAACCGCCAGCAAAGCCAGCGTCTTTACCCATCTCCTCATCCCATTCCTCCTCGTTGTTTTCCGTTTCCACAAGCCGATCCCGTCAATACGAGAATGGCCAGGCCTTCCAGTAATTGCGAATGCGAATCCAGATCCCGAAGAGGCCCATCGGCTCAAATATGAGAAACGCCACGATGAGCACTCCAAAAA
>JAHEDM010000170.1 GCA_024641205.1 Actinomycetes bacterium | reverse complement strand
GAGGTCAACGAAGCAGTCCCAGCCCGGGTGGTCGCCATCCTCGAGAGGGAAATGGGCACTCTGGCCGGCAAGCGGGTGGTGGTGCTCGGTGCCGCCTATCGAGGCGGCGTGAAAGAGACTGCGTTCAGCGGAGTGTTCTCACTGGTCGACGCTCTGCGGAAGGCAGGTGCTCTACCCCTCGTGCATGATCCGCTCTATTCGGATGACGAACTCGAGCATCTCGGATTGGCGGTATATACAACGGGAGAGTCGTGCGACGCGGCCATTCTTCAGGCCGATCATGCTGAGTACACGGACCTGCGCCCTGCGGACCTGCCGGGTTGTCAGGTCATGTTCGACGGTCGGCGCTTCGTCAACGGTGACCGGTGGACGGTAGACGGGGTCCGCTATCTGAGACTGGGAACTGCCTAACCCAATACTGCTTCGACCAGGGCATCGTCGCCCTGGTCGTCGGCGATTCGGGCTTGGTATGCCTTTCGCCCTTTTTCTCCTATTGCCGTAGGAACGTCAGAGTTGGCGAGCCACATGGTGAGCACTTCCGCCGCCTCTTCTATAGATCCCACCACGATACCTCCGCCGGTCGTTTCGAGGAGTTGGGTCTGTGCCGGCAGAGCGGTAGCGACTACCGGCAACCCAATCGCCATGTACTCCCACACCTTTGTCGGTAGAGCGGATCGATAGGCCGGAGTGTCTTGCAGCAGGGACAACCCGGCCGTTGCCCCGGCCGCCCGTTGCCACGCCTCCCAGTAGGGCAAACGGCCCGTTATATGCAGCCGGTCGGCCGTATTCTTCCGATGCGCGATCCCTTCCAATTCGGCTCGCAGCCCATCCGTGATCGGCCCGATCAACTCGAGATGGAGATCCGGAACGAGGGCGAGCAGGTCTACCATCGTGAGGGCCCCCCGGCGCACGGTAATGTCCCCAACATAGACAGCGGCCGGCCGTTCACCCGGCGGTTTGCGGGTCGGGAAGAAATGGTTGGCCGGTATGTTCGAGACCACCAGGTCGCCCGGGCGACGCAAGTGCCCTGCTGCCACGACGGTGGCGTTGGCGAACCGACGCCCGACCGCGGTGACAAGTCTGGCTACGGAAGCGAGTATCGGGCGAAGAGGCTGCGGAATCCAGTCACGATCCGCTGCGACGGCGGCGTAGTCCTCGTGGATGTCGATGATGGCTCGGACTCCCAAAAGCCTAGCGACGAGCGCCCCCGCCACATACAGTTCAGGGTCCGGAAGCAGAACCGCAGTTGGGCGAATAGACCGGAGGTGACGCCAGGCCGACCATGGCGCCATCACCATTCGTCGCCATGGGCTCCGTGGAAGTTCAGCGACCAGTTTGGTGCTGATACCCCGGCGATTGAGCGTGTCAGATAGACGGTTGAGTCGGGCATCGTCCGGATGGTGGGCGGTGGTGAGAATGAGGCACCGGATCTTGTTCATTTCGTTGAGTGTGGGTTGGTACGGGCGGTTCTCATTCGTGTGCCTGAGACGATGCGGTCACCTTATTGGACAATGCGTGTCGGACGCCACGCTAGTACCGACAGGAATCCCAGACCCCATGCGATGTGCATAACCGCCAGTGCGGGAGCCAGGAGAAGAAGCGCTGCGTCGCGGCGTCGAATCGCCATCCACACTGCGGCAGTTACGAGACCAACCGCGTAGAGCCCCGGGACACCAAGCCACAACGCATTCTGGCTGGCTGCGATGAAGGATCCGATCAATCCGAGTACCGCCAGCGGTGGAGCGAGCTGGCGGGGCCGCAACGATCGCGGGTGCTTGGCCAGCACAATTCGCTTCCATCTTCCGTATTGCCAGTACTGCTTCCAGAGGCCGGCGAGCGATGAACGCGGCCGGTACTCGACCCGGAGGCGCGGATCGAAGTACACCAACCCTCCCGCCTTCCGGATTCGATAGTTCATCTCAAAGTCCTGGTTTCGGATCAGCAACTCGTCGAAGAGGCCCAGGGTCTCGAACACCTGTCTTCGGAATACACCGAGGTAGACCGTGTCGGCGGGCCCCGGCTCGCCGTGGTAGTGGAACCGGGCGTTGCCTACTCCGAGGGGAATGCTCATGGCGGTGGCGATGGCCCGCTCAACGGGAGCGATCCCTACCGCAGCTTGGATCCCCCCAACGTTGTCGGCGCCGGTTGTATCCAGGATTTCGACGGCGGTCCGAACATATGCGGGAGGAAGAACGGAATGTGCATCGCACCGGACAATCACCTCGCCCTGAGCCTCGGCGATGGCGGCGTTCAGACCCGCCGGGGTAGTCTTGGCAACATTCGTAACCACCGACACTCGATCATCTTGTCCGACGAGTTGGTCGAGAGCCGTGCGAGTCCCATCAGTGCTGACACCGTCGGCGATGATGACGTCGAGGAAACCTGGATAATCCTGGTTGAGGACGCTTTCTACCGCACGAAGAATTGCCTCCGATTCGTTGCGAACCGGTATCACGACCGACACATGCGGCCAGGCGCGGGCTCCCGACCCACGCCGCCCGGTGTTCCCGACGGGCTGGATTGGGGGTGCGTTTCCGTTCATGGTGCGGGTGGTGTCGACAACTTGCTCCGTATAATGCCCGTCCTCTCGTGGAGGTCGCAACATTCTGGCTGTTTCGCTGAGTCCCGGCTTGCTCCTCATAACGTGGGCAGCAGGCATTGCCGCCGGGGCAGCGCTGGTGGCTCGTTGGCGGATCGTTGGGCCCGGATTCCTGTGGTTGGCAGCCGGAACCAGTTTTGTCATTGGGGCGATCGGCGCCGGCGCGGGTGGAGGCGTGGCTGCCTGGGCAGGATCCGGTTTGGCGTTGTCGGCGGTACCGGCCGCTCGGTCCCCGGTTTGGGCACCTTCCTTGCTGGCGGCTTCAAGCGTGGCCTTCCTGATCTCGGCGGTCGCGGCCGGGGGAGCTTTGTTGACCGTCACAGGAACCCTGGCGCTGGGCGGGGTCACAACCGAAATGCTTCTTGGTCATTGGTATCTGGTTGATCCGCGTCTGCCCCGTTGGGCACTCAAGCGGCTGGTTGTCATCGGCGCGTCGGCACTACTCATTGATGGCCTGGTCCTGGGTCTGAGCGCCCCGGTTGGAGAAGCGACGGCGGTCACGATCGTCTTCGCCGTTCTCTCCGCGGTCAGTCTTCTCCTGATGATTGCAGTGTGGTTTGCGCTGCGCGAGCCTGCTTACTCGGCAGTAATGGCGGCCACAGGTCTGTCGTACCTGGCATTGCTGACCTCTCTTGCGGCAACCGCGATCGGAAGATCTCTGATCAGCTCGGGCGAGTCGGTTCTCGAGGTTCCTAGACTCATCGGGTTATGAAGATCTACACCAAAAAGGGCGACGACGGTACGACCGGACTTCTTTTTGGCGGTCGTGTGGCGAAGGATGACCTGGCACCTGAAGCGTATGGGGCAGTTGACGAGTTGGTGGCCGCCCTCGGGGTGGCCAGATCGCTCGCCGAGGGGAGCCTGGCCGCAGAGCTATTGCAGGTGCAGCGGGATCTTTTCGTGGTAGGCGCGGAAATCGCCACGGCTCCTCGCAATCGCCACAAACTGGAACCGACGGTAAGCCTGACCACGCCCGAAATGGTCGAACGCTTGGAGGTGGCCATCGACGCGGTGGTGGACGAGGTGGGGATGCCGACGGAGTTCATTGTTCCCGGACAGGCGCCTCTGCCGGCCGCCTTGGATGTGGCGCGGGTTGTTGCTCGACGGGCGGAACGGCGGGTGGTTGCGTACGCCAGAAGTGGTGGCCTGGACCAGAGCAACATCCTGCCCTACCTCAACCGATTGGCCGACTACCTGTACATGCTGGTCAGGGCCGCTGAAACTGAATGGCAACCAACTCGAAAGAAGGAGCTGTGATGATCGAATTCGGGGCCGGGGGAGGCCTCTCTGAAGCGTCCGGTGAAGCGTTGGCCGTGCCGGTTTTCGCCGAACGAATCTGGGGACCCGGAGCGGATTGGGTTGCAGAAGAGCTGGGAACTTGGCTGGACGAGTACCTCGAGGAGGTTGACTTCAGCGGTAAGGCTGATCAGATTGTTTCGCTTCCGACGGGCGGCCGGCTTCGTTTCAGGACGCTCTTTCTGGTTGGGCTCGGCGAGGAAGCGGATCTCGACGGTGTGCGGCAAGCTGCCGGATGGCTGGGGGGCAAGACCAACCGGGTGGGTGACCTGGCAACCACGTTCCACGGTCTGGCGGTCGACGGTGCTGCCAGAGCATTTGCAGAGGGTTTCTTGCTCGGCCAATACCGTTTTGACAAATATCGATCTGAACCAAAACCGTCGTTGACGGAGACGGTGCGGTTCGTCGGTGGGGCTGCCGAAGCAGCGGTTGTTGAGGCGAGAGTCGGCGCCGAATTGGCCCGGGCGGTCGCGCTTGCCCGAGATCTTGTCAATGAGCCGGCAGCTGGCAAGTCGCCGGAGATGATGGCCGCCGTTGCCAGACGGGTCGGCGACGAAACAGGGATCCGGATCGTCGTTCATGACGAGGAGGATATTGCGCGAGAAGGCTTTGGGGGTCTGGCAGGGGTCGCGGCCGGAGCGCATCGTCCGGCCCGGATGGTCGAATTCTGGCACGAACCCGAAAACGCTCAGGCTTTCGTAGCCTTTGTGGGGAAGGGGATCGTCTTCGACTCGGGTGGGTTGTCCCTGAAACTGCCTGCAGCGATGGAAACCATGAAGACGGACATGTCGGGCGCGGCAGCAGTGTTCGGAGCCATGCAGGCGATCGCAGCGTTGAAGATCCCTGTCAAAGTGCTCGGTATCACGCCGCTTACTGAGAACATGCCCGGGGGTGGAGCCACTCGACCCGGCGACGTGTTGACGGCAAGAAATGGCAAAACGATTGAGGTTCTGAATACGGATGCCGAAGGGCGACTCGTCCTTGCCGACGGTCTCGCTCTGGCCGCGGAGTCGCAACCCGACGTCATCATTGATCTGGCTACGCTCACCGGCGCATGCCATGTTGCTCTCGGTGACAAGATTGCCGGGGGGTGGACCAACAACGAAGTGTGGCGGGATCGAGTGGTCGGGGCCGGCGCCGCCGCGGGTGAACGGATCTGGCCGATGCCGCTCCCCTCCGACTATCGCAAGAACATCGACTCGACCATCGCAGACATGAAGAACACGGGCAACAACAGGTATGGAGGGGCCATCAACGCTGCACTCTTGTTGGCCGAGTTTGTGGGCGAAGTGCCCTGGGTGCATCTCGATATCGCCGGGCCGGCGCGTTGGCCGGAGGATGAGCACTATCAACGCCAGGGTGGTTCCGGCTTCGGGGTCAGGACTCTGGTTGCGTTCGTCGAAGACCTCGCTGGTCGGAGGTGAGCTGCAGGTAGGCTGGCGCCCATGCGGCGCAGGATCCTTCTTTCGATTGCGGCGGCCGACCTAACGGCACTGGCCGTCGCCGTCGCGCTCGCCTCGTTCATCGTCCTCGATCGGGCACTACCGTGGACCAGTCCGCGGTTACCGGCAGGGGAATCGATCTGGCCGCTTCTCGGCCTGGTGATGGCTGGTGCGGTGATCGGCTCGTACGCGAGTGCCCGGGCATGGGCCGGCGCCGCCCCGCGCCCGACGTACGGTCGAGCTCTCACCATCGTCCTCGTCACCCTGGCCTTTGCGTCCCTGGGTCTGGTTTTGTCCCGGACCTACTTCTCCCGTCCGTTTCTAGCCGTGACCATGGCAATCTGGCTGGGGGGTGCGTTGGCGCATCGCTTCGTTCGACGCTTGAGTCCGTGGACTGAGCGTCTGGTGTTGATCACCTCCGAGAAGGGGTTGGTGGAACATCTGCGGCATGCTCCTCACGCCGAGGTTGTTGAGGTGCTCGATCCGGGATTGCATGGTCATGTTGCCCAGATCGAAGACGGCACAACGTTGGGGGTTGATCTCCGGGAGGTGCTTTCTGATCGCATGGCGCAATTCGTCTCCTCATGCGTTCTTTCCGGCGTGTCGGTGCGCGCTCTGTCCACGGTCTACGAAGAGCACACCGGACGATTGCCCATCGTCCACCTTGCAGAAGGATGGGAACTGAGGAACCCTGTCGTGCGATCTGCAGGCTATGTGCCCATCAAGCGAATCATCGACACGGTCCTGGTAGTCGTGATGGCCCCCATATTGGTCGTGATAACAACCATCATCGCGGCAGCGGTCGCCGCCAGTTCAAAGGGGCCGATCATCTTTTACCAGGAACGGATCGGGCTCAATGGTCGCCCG
>JAHEDM010000169.1 GCA_024641205.1 Actinomycetes bacterium | reverse complement strand
GTGCGCAGTGGTTTCCCGGGGCGACCCTCAACTACGCCGAGCACGCTTTGCGACACCGGGACGACGGCGTCGCCGTCATTGCTGCCGCCGAGGGGGGAGCCACCCTACGGATCTCGTTCGCCGAACTCCACGAGCGTGTGGCGGCCGCTGCGACCGGCCTGCGGAGGCTGGGGGTCGGGAAGGGCGACCGGGTCGTAGCCCTGCTTCCCAATATCCCGGAAACGCTGATTGCCTTTCTGGCGACGGCCAGCCTCGGCGCGGTTTGGTCCAGCTGTGCCCCGGAATTCGGAATCTCCAGTGTGGTTCACCGGTTTTCGCAGATCGAACCCAAAGTGTTGATTGCCGTTGACGGGTACCGTTTCGCCGGGAGCACGTTCGATCGCCGCGAGGTTCTCGCCCAGATCATCTCCCAATTGCCGACCCTGGAAGCAACGGTTCTGGTAGCCGGGCTCGATCAGAACGGCGATCCGCTTCCCGGTACCACATCCTGGGCCGAGCTTACCCGGGAGGCCGATCGGTTGACCTTCGAACCGGTTCCGTTCAACCACCCGCTCTGGATTCTCTATTCGTCCGGCACAACCGGCTTGCCCAAGGCGATCGTGCACAGCCAGGGAGGCATTCTTCTCGAGCATCTGAAGGAGCTGGCCCTGCATGTCGATCTGGGCGAAAACGACCGGTTCTTCTGGTACACGTCGACCGCCTGGATGATGTGGAATCTCCTGATATCGAGCCTCCTGGTCGGGGCAACCGTTGTGATGTACGACGGCAACCCCGGATATCCAGACCTGAACACCCTGTGGAAGCTGGCCGAGTCTGAAAAAGTGACCCACTTCGGCGTGAGCCCTCCATATCTTCAGGCTTGTAGCCGGGCCGATCTCCACCCCGGGCGGCAGCACGACCTCAGCGGATTGCGGATCCTCGGTTCCACCGGCGCTCCACTTACCCCGGAGGGGTTCGCCTGGGTGTACGACGAGGTGGGCAAAGATGTTCTCCTCGCCTCGATCAGTGGAGGGTCTGATCTCTGTACCGCCTTCCTGGGAGGCTGCCCGATCCTCCCCGTGCGGGCTGGGCGCATTCAGTGCTCGCAGCTTGGTGCCAAGGTCGAGGCTTTCGACGCCTACGGGAATGCGAGGATCGGTGAGGTTGGAGAGCTCGTCCTCACTGCTCCGATGCCTTCGATGCCGATCTTCTTCTGGAACGATCCAGATGGGCATCGTTACCGCGCCGGCTACTTCGAGATGTACCCGGGAGTGTGGCGGCATGGCGATTGGATAACCCTCCACCCGGATGGTTCTTCCGTGGTCTTCGGTAGATCGGACTCCACCCTCAACCGGGGTGGCATCCGCATGGGAACCAGCGAGTTCTATCAGGTCCTGGATGGAATCCCAGAGATCGCAGACAGTCTGGTGATCGACACCGGGGGATTGGGGAGGGAGGGTCGCTTGCTCTTGTTCGTGGTTCCGGTACCCGGTACCGCGTTGGACGATCAGCTTCGTCGCCGAATCCAGGATGCCTTGCGCGAACGTCTTTCGCCCCGTCACGTTCCGGATGAGATCCATGAGATCGACGAGGTCCCGCTCACCTTGAACGGCAAGAAAATGGAAGTACCGGTCAAGCAAATCCTGGCCGGCACTCCCGTCGACAGAGCCGCGCGTCGCGACGCGATGGCCAACCCGCGCTCTCTGGATGCGTTTGCCCGGTTCGTGAACCCTGATTCCTCCGATGACCCCTCCGGGCGGTACGAGCCCGACCGGGGCAGGCCAGGGCGCTAGCCTCCAAGGCATGCCGCTTCCGAAATCTCTGGCTCGTATCAACAAACGGATAACGAATCCGATCATGCGGCATTTTCATCGGGTTCCGCCGATGGCCATCGTGGTACATCGGGGAAGGTCATCAGGGAAGGAGTACCGCACGCCGGTCTTTGCTTTTCCGACCGAAGAAGGTTTCGCCGTTGCCTTGACCTATGGACACGATGTCGATTGGCTCAAGAACGTTCAGGCCGCCGGGATCTGCTCGCTCATACACAAAGGACGGGAAACCGAGCTCACCAATCCTCGAGTCGTCGGTTGGGCGCTGGGGAGCAAACACATGCCGATGGCCGTCCGGATTACGCTGCTCGGCCTTCAGGCCCGCGATTTCCTGCTGCTCGATAGGGTATCCATCGAGGCGTAGAACCTCGGTCCTCACATTCGCCCGGCCGGTACCACCTCCAGGTAGGCCGCGCGGGATGCACCGGCCGGAGGGCGATTGCTACTGCCGGGTGTGGAGTAAGCAACCCTCGCTAGCGCTCGACGACCGGGACGCGTACGCTACGCCGCCACACCCTGCCCGGCACGAGCGGCCGACAGGACGGAGGCGACATGGCGAAGACAACTCAGCTGACCGGTCAGACGGCCATCATCTGTGGTGGTTCCCAAGGAATTGGCCTGTCTTCGGCGGCCGAGTTCATTCTCCGGGGCGGATCGGTTGGAGTCGTCGCCCGCAGGAACGGTACCCTCGACCAGGCCGCCGTCCGGTTGCGTTCCCTGGTGACCAACAGCTCGCAGTTCGTTGATGTGATCCAGGCGGACGCCGTCGATCGAGACGATATCGGCCCAAAACTCGACGCGTTCATTGCAACGCGTGGCGTGCCCGACTACCTGATCAATGCGGTTGGCTATGCCGGTCCGGATTACGTGAGCAACCTCGGGTTGGATGATTTCCGCCAACAGATGGATGTCAACTACTACGGTCAGCTGATCCCGACACTTGTCGTGCTTCCCCACCTGCTCGAGGCCGGCCGGGGGCACATAGCCTTCGTTTCCTCGATGATGGGCTACTTCGGCATCATCGGGTATGCCGCCTATGCTCCGTCCAAGTTCGCCCTGGTAGGCCTGGCCGAGGTCCTGCGCCACGAGTTGCGGCCGGCCGGGATCAGTGTGTCGGTGCTCTATCCGCCCGACACGGACACACCGGGCTATGTCGTCGAAAACGCCACAAAGCCTTCGGAAACACACCAGCTTTCTGCCACCGTCAAGGTGGCGCAACCCGATGACGTGGCCCGTCAGTTTGTCGACGGAATCATGAAAGGGAAGTTCCATATTTTCCCAAGTGGCGCCGGGACGGTCTGGAGGCTGCAAAGATATGTCCCGCGATTGGTCCGGGCTTTTCTGGATCGAGACTTGAGCAAAGCCAGAAGGAGGATCGGCAAGACATGACGAGCATGGAACCCGTGGCGCCACTGCCGGGCGTGATGACCGATCTCTTCGACAAGGCGCACGCCTTCACGATCGCTCACGAAACCAAAGCCTCTGGTCTGTACCCCTATTTCCTCGCCATGGAAGGAAACGAGGGAACGGAAGCCATCTACCAGGGCAGGCGCATCCTGATGTTCGGTTCGAACAACTACCTCGGGTTGACGACGCACCCCAAGGTACGGGAAGCCGCGCAGCAGGCCATCGCCGATTTCGGCACGAGTTGTACCGGGTCGCGGTTCCTGAACGGGACGCTCGAGCTGCATCTGCAACTGGAGCGGGAGTTGGCAGCCTGGGTGGGCAAAGAAGCCGCGCTGGTGTTTTCAACGGGTATGCAGACCAACCTGGGGGTGGTTTCTTCGCTCGTGGGACGCTCCGATACGGTGATTCTGGACAAGGATGATCATGCCAGCATCGTCGATGCGGCCCGGCTGAGCTGGGGTCAGATCAAGCGGTACCGGCACAACGATATGGAGCAACTCGAGCGGATGCTCGCCGACGTCCCCGATGACCGTGGCAAGCTGGTGGTGGTCGACGGCCTCTACAGCATGGAAGGAGATTTGGCCCCCCTCCCGGAGATTGTTGAACTGTGCAAGCGGTTCGGTGCGCGACTGATGGTCGACGACGCACACTCCTTGGGGGTGATGGGAGAAGGCCGGGGGACGGCCGCGCACTTCGAGGTCGCCGACTCGGTAGATCTCATCATGTCGACCTTCTCGAAGTCGCTCGCTTCGCTGGGCGGTTTCATCGCGGGCGACGATCAGATCATCCACTACATCCAACACCACGCTCGCTCGCTCATCTTCAGTGCCTCGATCCCGCCTGCCAATGCGGCGGCAGCACTGGCCGCTCTGGAGGTCATGAGGACGGAACCGGAGAGAGTGGTGCAGGTTCACAAGAACGCCGATCATCTCCGTTCGGGCCTCAACGCGTTGGGATTCGACACGGGTGCCTCGGTGACGCCGGTCATACCCGTGATCGTTGGGGACGACACTCTCACCTTCTTCATGTGGAAGCAATTGCTGGATGCCGGCGTCTATGTCAACGCGATCATCTCCCCGGCCACTCCCAAGGGGAGACAGTTGATACGGACCAGCGTGATGGCCACCCATACCGCCGATCAGCTCGACCGGGTTTTGGGGGCCTTTGAACTGGTCGGCAAGCAGGTCGGGCTGATCTGAACCCGACCTGCTTGGACCGTGTTAACGGACGTTGACGGTGACGGTGTACGTGTCGAGCGGTTCTGCGTCTTCCCAGGGGCGCAGATAATTCAGCTGCAGGGAATCCTGTCCCGCAGCGGTTGCGCCGAAGTGGAAGGTCATCGTTCCGGCGGCACCGATGAGGTCCGATTCTGCCGAGAATTCCGGATCGCCGATCTGATTCAGGAGTGCCGGGTTGATCGATGAAACCACCCAGCTGTAGCCCGTCGAAGGGTTGGCAGGCAAACTGATCGTCAGTTCGCCACCCACTTCGAGAGCTACACGAGATCCGGCCTCTGCCGGACCGAGAGTCGTAGGCGCTGGACCTGCTTGTTCGATGTGCGTCAACGCGATTACTCCGACTGCGACGACGGCTACCATCAAGAGAGTCAACAGAATCGCCGCCGGTTTCACCGAGCGAGGAACTGTGATGGTTGGTGCGTGGGCTTGCATTGGCTTCCTCCGTCTCCTTTCGCCACTATGACGACCGAGGACTGCCAGATAGTTTCCGGTTGAAGGAACTTCTCTGAACTCACTCCTATGGTCGAACTTGACCGGGTCGGGTGGAACCCCAAGCGTGAGCTCCACCCGACTCGCCGGAGAGGTCAGAAGGCCTGGCCGGACGGCTCCTCGATTTCGGCAACCGGTCCCCGCCGTGGCATCAGCGCCGACCCCAGGATGAGCAACCCGACGACGATCACGGTAGCCGGGAGCGCCCAGGCGGCGTTGATGCTGAGCGGGGTGTCGAGCAGAAGGACCGGGATGGAGAGTCCCAGAAATAGCACACCGAAGATCAGAGAGATGATGTCGAGCGGGTGTTTTTCGTTCATGAGTTGTTCTCCTGGATGACGGTGATCTGACCGGCTCCCACCCGAGCGGTCAAACTGATGCTTCCTTCTCCGGTTGTTCCTTCCAACGTCAGCGAACGGCCCACTCCGAGACCTTCGCTGGTACGTCCCAGGATGTTCACCCGGCCGACTCCGGCTCGAGCGTCAACGGTGGCGGTCACTTCCGGCGGGAGCGTCACTTCGAGCCGACCTGCACCAAGTTCGGCGTTGATGACCCTCTCCCGGTCCTGCCAGTCGACCTGCGTGAGGTCGATGATGAGGGTGCCGCTCTCCATCGTGTAACTAGTGGCAACCTCCTCGAGGGTCGCCGGTGCGTAGGTCATCACCTCGTCTGCGAAGGTGTCGACGACATTGCCAATAGTCGCCAGACCCGTCAGGAATGCGAGGAACAAGCCGGCCACGATCAAGAGCCGAGACCTGCCCCAGACCGAACCGATGAGCAGCCCCATTCCGACGACGGCGACGGACAACGCCAGATAATGACGGGCATCGGGGAACAGGACCCCGGCGTTGTCCAGGAGTGCCAGCATCCCGACGCCGATCAGGCCCGCCGCCAGCGTGTAGCGACCCAGCATCGACGGCGGCCGGGGCCTGCGCACTCGCGCTTGGCGTGGTGGACGCGACCGGCGCGGTTCGCGCCTCTCCGGAGTCAACGACGCGGTCGGCACGGCACCGGGTTCGGCAGGCAATGCGGCGTCTTTCGAAGCGGTCTGCTCGAGCGGGGTTTCTCCTCGATAGAGAAGAACGCCGAGCACGAGGAGCGCAACTGCCCAAGGCAGAGGAGACCGAGCGATATCGAGAGTCGTGAGCAACCAAATCGCCGCCAGAGCGATCAAGGCCGCACCGATCCAAGAACGTCCGGTTCCCAGATCCGCCAACCATCCCTCAGCGATCGAATCGTCTGCTCCTTCTGCGGGGATCACGAGCCAGCCCGCCACGTAGAGCAGGAT
>JAHEDM010000168.1:5853-6253 GCA_024641205.1 Actinomycetes bacterium | reverse complement strand
CTGCAGTTTTGTCGGGGCGCGGCGCCTACTAGGCTCCCTGCCCAGGGGATGAATCGCCTTTAGGAGGCACAGATCCATCTGGTTTTCGCCGCTTCTGGAACCGACGGAGAGAAATCCGCATCGTCGCCTTTTGCAAACGTTGCCCGACCCGGCCACTGATCAGCCTCCAGAGATAGGGTCCCTTCGTGTGGGGATGCTTCAGAGCGATTGCCTCACGTGGCGGCAAGAGCCTGCGAAGCCAGTAGCGAACGGCGTCAATCCCCCGACCATGAACCAAAGCCGGCAGTAGCAGGGCTCCGCGTCGCAGGAACCTAGCCTCAGCGGGCAAACCCAGCAGTCTGGTGCTGGGCCGCCAGGCGATCCCCCAAACACCCGCTCTCCACCCGGACGGTATCTGTAT
>JAHEDM010000168.1:2439-5791 GCA_024641205.1 Actinomycetes bacterium | reverse complement strand
CGGGTAGCTTGAGGGTTTCGGTCACAGCCCGCAAGGCCGAGGCAAACTGGGTAGACAGCCCTTCTTGCGCCACAAAACCGAGCACAAACTCCCGATCAAGCGCTTCGTCGGAGAGCACACGAGCGACGTCCGCGTAACCGAGGAGGCGCTTGAATTTGTCCCGGTTCAAGTGATAGAGGAAATGGACCAAGGACACCTCCGGGTCGAGCACCCTGAGACTGCTGCCGTCCTCCATCTCCAGACGGGCCATTCGATCCCAAATGACATGAGGCTGGCGGCCGGCGTAGCCAAACTTGAAGAGATCGAAGTGAAGATCGACCTCGGTAGTGCCAAATCTCAGCGTGATACTCTGCGCGTGGCCTCCTCTGGCGAGATCCTGAATCGTTGCGGACATGTGATGGTGCGGATGGATCAGTTCGACCGCTTCTCGAGCACGATCCAACTGGTGCGGAGCCAGCAAGAGGTCGACATCCCAACAAGGGCGGTCGCCGATCCCCTCATACCAGCGTCGTTCCGCGGCAACGCCCTTGAAGGTGGCTACATCGATTCCACTGTCGGCGAGACGACCCACCACGCTGGAGATGCCATCCCAGATCCCGGTGTGTCGCATTTCTGTGTGCACACTCTCCATCATGAGCGTGCGGCGCACTTCGGCGGGCAATTCGAGGTGGCCCCGTTCTACGCTTCTCCAGAGCAGCCCATTCATCCGGTGCTCGAACGCCGACTGGAGAATCTGCGCCGGGTCGTCTAACGGACGCGGCACTCGACCGGCGGCCAAGTCGATCAGCGCAGGATGAGGGCGTGCCACCTGATCAGACCGAGGTCACGCCGGTGATGATATGTCGATCAACCGGCGCTTTTTTAGCGCTTCGATGAATTCCGACATATCTGCGGCGAGTTGCGGAGGCGGCTCGGTGATCTTGCTGTGCACACTTTCGACCAATTCGCCGAAGGTCTGGCCATCGATGTGAGACCAGATAAGCGCCCCGACCGGATTGAGGCCGTGGTGCTGACCGGTGTCTAGCTGAGTCAGCATGCCGCCTTCATCAAGTTCCCGGTATTCTGCGCGCGGGTTGCGCCGCACAACAGCGCTTTCGGCGATCAGTTCAATCCTCCCCGTTCCTCACCGCCAAATGTAATCGAAACCGGGCGACGGCGTCGTGGTTGGCTTTGCGTCACGTGTATCTGACCAGCTCATCGTGGCCGGCCCGCCCCGGGGGCGGACCAACGTCGACCGAATCGAGTTCGATCCAGGCGTGAGCTTGGTGGCTGCGGGCCTCGTTCGGAAGTCCGATAACCAGCTCGGGCGCAGCCCCCTGTTCGTGGAGGATCTCATACATGACAAGGGCCTTTGGCAGGCAGCGGGGAGTGACGGGCCCCACCCTCAGACCGCGATGGATGGCCCATCCCAACCGCCGCGGTGTCACCTGGCGGGTAACTCGCACCGGTCGGGCCTGCAAAGCTTTGATCTGATCCGGCAAGGGCCGGCGCGACATCAAGACCACCCGCAGGTACGAGACCCATATCCGGGTGAGAAGCCCGATCCTGTCGGGCAGGGGGCGACGCTGCAGCTCATCCATGTTGTGTCGGGATACCTTACCCGGTGCGCGCTCTACGCGGTTGCACCCAACCAGGATTTGCGCTTTTCTCTTTGCCGCGCATCGTCTAGTCTAGGTTCACACGACCACTTGGAGTGGTCATGTGACGGGCAAATCGGGAGGCATCTCTGCGCCTATGCTTCCCGTTGGGTCGACCTCAGTTGCGGGAGACACCGCACCGTAGGCGAGAATCGGGACGGTTGCCCCGCGTGGCTCAATCTGCATCGGGCGGTCGAAAGACCAGAGAGGATCAAGAATGAAGGTACTGCTGACCGGGGGTGAGGGTTACATCGGCACCCAGTTGGGGCCGCTGCTGCTCGAGCGAGGTCACGATGTCCACGTCTACGACACCGGTTACCACCGGGTGGGATGGCTCTACGACGGCGTACAGGCCGCTCCGCAGTGGAAACGCCTCGACACCCGGATCACCCAGCCATCCGATATCGAAGGATTCGATGCCATCATTCATCTGGCCGACCTGTCGAACGACCCGGTCGGCGAACTCGACCCTGAGCTGACGTTCAAGATCAATCACGAGGCAACGGTGCGCCTTGCCCGGATGGCCAAGGAGGCCGGGATTGAGCGCTTCGTATATGCGTCGTCGTGCAGCGTCTACGGCGCCAGCGGCGGCGGCAGCGACGCGCTGAGCACGGAAGAATCGGAAACGGCGCCGATCACGGCGTACGCAAAATGCAAGGTACGCGTCGAGGACGATCTCCGGCCGATGGCGGATGGCTCTTTCACCCCGGTGTTTCTCCGCAACGCCACGGCCTTCGGGGCGAGCCCCCGGATGAGGTTCGACCTGGTCGTCAACGAGCTGACCGCCATGGCGTACCTGGATCGCAAGCTCGTTTTGGAAAGCGATGGGACACCCTGGCGTCCTTTCGTCCACATCCGCGATATCGCCAAGGCGATGATGTGCGCCATGGAGGCGCACGCAGAGGTCGTAGGCGGCGAGGCGTTCAACGTGGGCGACTCCCGGGCCAACTACCAGGTGCGTGACATCTGCACGATCATCGGCGAGGAAATCCCCGGCTGCGAGGTCATCATCGGTGAGTTGGGGGGTGATACCCGCAACTATCGGGTCGACTTCACCAAGATCAACACCCACTTGCCCGGCTTCTCCTGCGACTGGGATGTCCGCAAAGGTGTGGCCGAGCTGCGGGAGATCTTCGACCGGATCGAGTTTGATTCATCCATCCTTCACTCCCGGCGGCACCGGCGCCTCAAGCAGATCCAGTACCTCCTCGACACCGGCCAGATCGACGACCAGTTCTATTGGAAGGTCTGAGGTGCGCTTCACGCCCACTGAGGTGGAAGGGTGCCGGATCGTCGAGTTGGAACCATTTACCGACGAACGGGGCTACTTCGCCCGCGCCTGGTGCGCCGATGAGATGGCCGCGGAAGGCCTCGAAGACCGCATCGCCCAGATCAATATGTCCCTTTCAAAACAGGCGGGCATGATCCGCGGTCTGCACTGGCGACCCGACCCACACCCGGAAGCGAAATTCGTGCGGTGCATCGCCGGACGAATATTCGATGTGTGCGTTGACGTCCGCCCCGGCTCGCCGACTTTTCTTCGCTGGGTGGGGGTTGAACTATCTCCCGAAAACCGGCTGGCTCTTTCCGTCCCGGCCGGGTGCGCGCACGCCTACCAGGCGCTCGAGGGCAACAGCGAAGTCTTGTATACCGCATCGGCCCCATTCGAACCTGGAGTTGAGATCGGGGCCCGCTGGAACGATCCGGCTTTCGGA
>JAHEDM010000168.1:0-2429 GCA_024641205.1 Actinomycetes bacterium | reverse complement strand
CGGAATCGAGTGGCCGATTACCGCATCTGTGATCGTCTCCGAAAAGGACCTGAATTGGCCCGACTTCGCGTCACGGCAGGGAGGAAAGCAACCATGATCATCGTCGACGAAGCACTGCACCAGCGAGAAGCGGCAGGCAACCCGATAAGAGTCGCTCTGAGCGGCGCCGGCTTCGCCGCTCAAGGGTTGATCCTCCAGTTGATGAGACCAACGCCGGGTATTCGCCTATCCGTGATTGCCAACCGCACGATGGCCACCATCTCCCAAGTTCTCGCCAATCTGGAGATCGACGACTTCGTCGTTGTCGAAGATGAAGATGGTTTGGGAGCCGCTCTCGCTGCTGATCGGCTGGCGGTGACAACCGACCCCGTGCTGGCGGCTTCGGCTCCCGGAACCGACGTGCTCGTAGATGCCACGGGTGAGGTAGAGCACGCAGCCCGGGTGGTGCTGGCGGGCATCGAAGCCCACAAGCACATCGTGCTGGTCAATGCCGAGTTGGACGCCACCCTTGGGCCGATTCTCAAAACCAAGGCCGATGCGGCGGGCGTGATCCTGACCGACATGGACGGCGACCAACCCGGCGTGTTGATGAACCTGATGCGGCAGGTCAAGACATTCGGCTTCCGTCCGGTCCTGCTCGGCAACATCAAGTCGCTGCTCGACTACTACCGCACCCCGGAGACGCAGGCCGAGTTCGCCCGCAACGTTTGGCAGCGACCCAAGATGATCACCAGCTTCGCCGACGGCTCGAAGATCGCCTTCGAGATGGCCACCGTGGCCAACGGGACCGGTTTCGGGGTCATGACCAGGGGTATGTACGGACCGCGTTGCAGCCGGGTCGAGGAAGCGCAGGATGTGTTCGACCACGACCAGTTGATCAATGGTCCCGGTTACGTGGACTATATCCTGGGAGCCGAGCCCAGCTTCGGCGTTTTCGTGATGGGCTACAACGACGAGAAGTGGATGCGGCGGTACATGAAGGTATACAAGATGGGCGAGGGCCCCCTCTATACCTTCTACGTTCCTTCCCATATCGGGCCGCTCGAGACCCCGGTCACCATCGCCCGGGCTGCTTTGTTCGGCGATGCGGCGATGACGCCGCTCGGCGCTCCGGTGACGGATGTGGTCGCCTATGCCAAGAAGGAGCTTCAACCGGGCGACATCCTCGACGGGATCGGTGGATTCACCGTGTATGGGATCATGGAGAACAGCCCGCAAGCCCGAGCCGAGGATCTCGTACCGGAGGGCCTCACCGATCAGTGCGTGGTTGTACGGCCGGTGGCCAAGGACCAACCGCTCACCATGGCAGACATCGAAGTCCCCGCCGGCTCGGTCGGGTGGGGCCTGTGGCGAGAACAGTGCGGATACCAGGAGTGGAGGTAGACGGAATGAAGGTGGTCATCTTCTGCGGGGGCGAGGGAACTCGACTCCGGGAGTATTCGGAGACCATTCCCAAGCCGATGGTACCGGTCGGCTACCGGCCCATTCTCTGGCACCTGATGAAGTACTACGCCTTTTTCGGGCACAAGGATTTCATCCTGGCCCTCGGATACCGAGCGGACGCCATCAAGAGCTTCTTTCTCAACTACGACGAGACGGTCTCAAACGACTTCGTCTTCTCCGAAGGTGGCAAGAAGGTCGATCTGGCCAACAGCGACATTCACGACTGGACCATCACCTTTGTGGACACCGGCGCCAAGTCGAACATCGGTGAGCGGCTCACCCGGTTGCGTCCCCACCTCGAGGGCGAAGAGATGTTCATGGCCAACTACGCCGACGGTGTGACCGACCTTCACCTGCCCGACTATCTCGACAAGTTCCAGGACTCCGGCAAGGTGGCCGGGTTTGTGGCCGTTCCTCCGCCGGGGAGCTATCACACGGTCGAAATCGACGAGGGTGGACGGGTGACGGACACCCACCAAATCAGCAAGGCCGGATTCTGGATCAACGGAGGGTACTTCGTGCTGAGACCCGCCATTTTCGACTACATGCACGAGGGCGAAGAGCTCGTTGAGGCACCCTTCGAACGATTGATCGCGGCCGATCAGTTGTTTGCTCATCGCCACAAGGGCTTCTGGGCGCCGATGGACACTTTCAAGGACAAGCAGCGCCTCGACAGTTTGCATGCCACCGGCGACGCACCCTGGCAGGTGTGGAACCATTCCGAGCGGGGATGAGGTCGGTATGAACGGGCTATCCCTTGGAAATCGAAGCCCGTCGATCCTGTGCATCGGCGCCCACAGCGACGACATCGAAATTGGCGCCGGAGCCACACTGTTGCATCTCCTCGACCGCCTGCCTGAGGCATCGGTGCACTGGCGGGTGCTCAGCGCCGCCGGAGTGCGGGAAGCCGAGGCACGGCGCAGTGCGTCGCTGTTCGCGGGCGACCGGCTGGCTTCAATCGAGGTATTCGACTTCCAGGATGGATT
>JAHEDM010000167.1 GCA_024641205.1 Actinomycetes bacterium | reverse complement strand
CTCGCCGCAAGATCTTGCCGACCCGCCGGGCCGGGTAGATGAAGAGTGGGAGCGCCGCAACTGCCAGCAAGGTGAGCCGCCATTCCGTTCGCACCATGATGATCAGAATCGCGGTGACGGTGACGATATTGGAGGCGATGGTAATGAACGTGCCGGTGATGGCGTTCTGGGCTCCCACCACATCGCTATTCAGCCGGGAAACCAGCTCGCCGGTGCGGGTTGACGTGAAGAACCGCAGGGACATGCCCTGCAAATGCCGGTACAGCTGACGGCGGAGATCGAAAATGATGCCCTCCCCCGCCCGGGCCGACATCCAACGCTGCAGCGTTCCGACCACCGTGTTCACAATCGGAACCGCCACCATGCCGAGGCCCAGGTAGGTGAGCAAGCGGAGGTTCTTCTCGGGGAGCGCACGGTCGATGAGCTCGCGCATCAGGAGCGGGGGAACGAGAGTCAGGAGCGAGATGATCAGAATGGTGACGAGAACCACGATGAGGTCGGACCGATAGGGCCGACCGTAGGCCAGGACTCTCTTGAGCAGGGCGCGATCGACGTGCGGGCGATCCTGCTCTTCATCGTAACGCAGGTAGGCGAACCAGTTGCCACCGTGAAAGATGCCGCTTCCTTGCTGAGCGAGCGCTCAGCCTATCGCCGGGGAGGCACAATCTCAGGAGCCGGCAGCATCGGCAGATGGCTCGTTGTCAATCCCAACCGGGGCACCTTCCGGCTCGTCCCCGGTTGCCAACACCGAAACCACCGGTACGAGCTCCTTGCAGGAGCCGGCCATGCCGGCCAGAAGATCCACGTCCGCGGCATTACGCACGAACAAATCGTAGGTGTAGCCGTACTCGGACCAGACCAGCCGCCATCCATCGGTGGCGTCAAGTGACCAGGCCGCACGGCCGTCCTCGAGGGTCACCGCTTTGCACTCTTGGACCGTGCTGGCAACCAGTTCCTCGCAGCGCAGATCTTCCGGTTGGTCCTCCGGCACGCCGATCGTGTCGGCGACCACCGGCGCGGGGGCCGGTTCGTCGACGGCCACCATCAAGACCGCCACCTGAGAAACCGTCCTGCTCTTGGTATACGGCTTGTCGGACCAGAACCCGAAGGCCGCCACAGAATCGGAGGCCAAGTCCCCAGTTTTCGGGTCGAACACCAACTGGCTGGTGATGAAGGCAACCTTCATGGGGATCAACTCCGGGAACTGGATGGCAGGCAGGGCCGCGACAATCTCTGATCGGCTGGCCTGCACAAACCGGTCTTCCCTATTGCTGCGGGACCAGACGGCGACAATCGCATCCTCGGCCGCCGCCGTCGGTGACAGATCACTGATGTCGTCGTTGACCCATTCAATGGTCTTCGATCCGCTCGTCGCCAGCAATCCGACCGGTGCGGTAACAGCCGGCGGAGTGGTGGTCGTGGCCGCCGAAGCAGGAGCGGCCGCGATCCAGCGCTCCGTCAAGTGACCCATATCAGCCAGCGGCGTGTCAGATCCGCAACCCGCCAGCAATGATCCGGCGACAACCGAACCGATCACGACACGCGTATACGATCGACGCTTCCCCAACCCGAACCCCTTTTATTACAGGTCTGATGCGGTCCTACTACTGAGACGCCGCCGACCCCCATTTAGTTCCAACCCTATCGAAAGAAACCGATCAGGTGCCGGACACAGCGGCACCATCGGTCTCGCGCCTCGATCGTTGACCTCCCGATCCGGGTATCTGCAGGAGTCTCGATCGAGGTAGACGGCACGCAGGGGTGCCGAAAGATCATGATCTGTTCGGATCCGCGATCGCAGAGGTTTCCTGCCTTGACGGTGACATACTGGGCGTTATGACCATCCGACTCTTGACTGAGCAGTATCCCGATCGACCGGCTTTCGACACGGCTGTGTCCCACGCACTCTTGCGCGGCGCGGCGGCAGGAGAGCTGGCTGAGACGCTGCGGCTCCACCAACCAGGATCGATCGTCGCTTTCGGCCGCCAGGACGCGGTCAGCCCTGGTTATCTGCCGGCCGTCGAAGCGAGCAGAGCGGCGGGTTACGAAGCCATCGAGCGGTTGGCCGGAGGGCGAGCGGCCGTTTTTCACTCGGGAACCATCGCCTTTGCCTGGACAATTCCTTCCGAAAAACCGCGCGAGACCATCAAACCACGATTTGAGGCACTCGCCTCAACCTTGCAGACTGCGTTCCTTTCCCTCGGAGCCGACGCCCGAATCGGTGAGGTTCCCGGCGAGTACTGTCCCGGTGCGTACAGCATCAACGTGTCCGGACACCACAAGGTAATGGGAGCGGGCCAGCGCATCATCGGTCGAGCCGCCCATGTCGGTGGGGTCATCGTCGTTTCGGGCGGTGACCGCATCTCCGAGGTGCTCATTCCCGTCTACCAAGCTCTCGAACTCCAGTGGAATCCGACCACCTCAGGGGACCTGGCCGGCACCGTGCCGGGCATCACCCGTCAAGATGTGCTGGCTGCCATCGTCGCGGAGTTCGACCGCCGCTACGGCCTAGAGGACGGTCGGATCGATGAGGCAACCCTGACCAGGGCGGCAGCACTCGAAGCCGGCCATATCTCTGCCCGGCCCTAGTTCACTTCGCGACCAGGCTGGTGAATTCGAAGATGGCTTTGTTGCCGAAATCATCCCTGGCCTTCACCTCAAAGGCCTCACCGTACGGAGCCGCCTCAAAAAACACCTTCACGTACCACTCACCGTTGCCGGCTGCCGTAGTCGATGCGGACCCGAAGGAAGACGTGACAGACACCTTCGTGCCGGGTTTAGCCATCCCAAAGAACTCATCGAACGGAGGGCTCTCCGCACATGATCCCCACTTCTGAAACGCAGTGAACGTAATGGAGAGTGGTTCCTCTTTGGGTGGTGCGGGAACCTCGTAGATCACGGAAACGGACGCTTCAGTTGTGTTGCCTGCTGCATCGGTCGACGTGAATGAAGCCAGATTACCGCCCGGGTTGAGCAGCAAGACGATCGACCATTGACCGTCTTCGCTCACATCAGCAAGGTAGGGACCTGCTGCCACGACCGAACCCGGCTCCGTCGTGCCCGCGAACCGAAGAGATTTCTCGCCGACCGTGGCCCCGTTCTCCGGGAACGTGATGGAGAGGTCCGGGGCAACGTCATCCACTGGGACGGTATCCGGAGTGGACTGCGGCACAGCGGCAGGTACGGTATCTCCCGTAGTCGTTGGAGGCGCCTCCGTTGTCGACGTCGTCCTGGTGGTCACTGTATTGACCGGGAAGGTATCGCTTGTGGTCGAGGTCTCCCGCTGCGGTGAGAAGAGATCGACCTGAACCAGAGTGAGGCCGACCAGCAGCACGACCGCCGCGAACGCTCCGGCAAAGGACAGCAATCGAGACTGCTGATCGCGGACCCTGGCTGCGGGCACTCCCCGTTCCATGAGCAGAAGTGGCGCGTCTTTGACTTCTTGGGTGAGGTTCCGGGCGGCTCGCCGGCCGCGATCATCGAGCGTCATGAGCCATCTCCGGGTGACATCCTCAGCCGTTCCGCCAGCCGAATCCGGCCCTTGTGCAGATGGACCTTGGCCGTTGCCGGTGAGCAGTCGAGGATGTCGGCAACCTCTGCGACGGGCCGATCTTCGAGATAGTGGAGAGCGATCGCCTGGGCCTGGCGCTTGGGAAGGGCGCGGACCGCGGCCCAGAACTCGTTGTCCTCGGCATCGAGCGCAGGGAGAGCTTCCTGGCGGTGCATTGCGATTCGGGCCATGGCCCGGGCCTCAGAAGCTCGTTTCCGGTAAAGCGAAACTGCCATATTGGCTACCACCCTCCTGACCCATGCGCCCGGCGATTCGTACTCGCCGATGCGGTCCCATTTCCGGTGGGCCGCAATAAACGCCTCCTGAGCAAGATCCTCGGCAGCCCACCGACTGCCGGAGAGGGCGTAGGCAAGGCCGACGACGGACCTGAACTCGCGCTGGTAGAAGCTCTCGAAACGCTCGGGGAGCGTAACGATCCCTCTATCTGCTGCTTGCATCCAGCTCTCCAACAGGCCCGACGGGCATTCCCAGCCATCTCGCCTGGTTACTCGTATCGGCCGTGCGAAAGGTTTACCTGAGCGTTGCCGGTGGGCGAATCTCGCCAATCGTTGGGACGATCCTGATTGGGTCGATAGCCTGCAGGAATGCAATCACCCTCCCGCGTTCTAGTCGTCAACGGTCCCAACCTCAACCTGCTCGGCACCAGACAGCCCGCCATATACGGGTCAACGACACTCGCGGATCTCGAGGCTGCCTGCCGGGCATGGGGCGCAGAGCTTGGTGTCACCGTCGACACATTCCAATCGAATCACGAAGGAGCCATTATTGATCGCCTTCACGGGGCCCGGGAAGACGCAGATGCAGTCATCATCAACCCGGGCGCTTTCACCCACTACTCGTACGCGATCTTTGACGCGCTCGAAGGGGTCGAATTGCCGACCGCCGAGGTCCACATCTCCGACATCACCCGGCGTGAAGCCTGGCGCCAACATTCGGTCATTGCCCCGGCGTGCGTACGTAGCTTCTACGGGAGGGGAATCAACGGCTACC
This sequence comes from Actinomycetes bacterium, assembly GCA_024641205.1. Classification (GTDB taxonomy): domain Bacteria; phylum Actinomycetota; class Acidimicrobiia; order Spongiisociales; family UBA4744; genus UBA4744. The sequence goes on along the minus strand of JAHEDM010000167.1, from coordinate 1,709 downwards.
GCGATGCTATCCGCCACCTGGTCTTCCGAACGATGTTTTCGCCGTCCGTCCTCGCATATGGGTCCCATCCCAACCAGATTGGCGACCTGCGGGTCCCCGTCGGGCCCGGTCCGCACCCGGTCGCCATACTGATCCATGGTGGCTTCTGGCGAGATCCGTGGCAGCGCGACCTCATGGACGGTCTGGCGGTCGATCTCACCAACCGCGGCATCGCCACCTGGAACATCGAATATCGGCGGGGTCCAGACGGATGGCAGGATGCGTTCTCGGATACCGCAGCCGGAGTCGATCACCTGACCAGCCTGGCCGTCGACTTCCCGCTCGATCTGGATCGTGTGGCAGTGGCCGGCCATTCCGCAGGCGGTCAGCTTGCTTTGTGGGCGGCCGGGCGATCCCAACTCCCGGCCGACTCGCCCTGGACTGCGCCGGCGATTCGGGCCCACTTAGCCATGGCCCTGGCGGGTGTAGTCGATCTCAAGAAGGCTGCGGATGACGGTCTCGGCAGCGACGCCGTCGAGGAGTTCTTCGGCGGCCCACCCCCCGCCTACGCCTCGCCCATGGATTTGCTGCCGCTCGGGGTCCAACAGCTGGTCGCCCACGGGACCGCCGATGACCGGGTGCCGGTCGCCTACAGTCGCGCCTACGTCGAACGGGCCCGGACCGCAGGCGATACCGTCGATTACCTCGAGTTCGAGGACGGCAACCACTTCGAGTTGATCGATCAAGGCTCAGCCGAATGGACGGCGATTGCCTCGATGGCGGCCAAGCGTCTCAAAGCACCCTGATCGTGACCTACGGGCCTGCTATTCGGCGCCCGGGGCCCGGGTTCCCAGCTCCCTGTCCAGTAGCAGCAACGCCGCTCCGTTTTCACCGGCCATAGCGATCTGCTCGATCAACTCCGACACGGTTGATTCTTCTTCGATCTGTTCGTTGATGAACCAATGCAACAGCGGGAGGCTCTCGTAGTCCTTGCCTTCTGTGGCCTGACCGTACAAGTCGTGAATCGCTGCTGTGACTTTCCGCTCATGGGCAAGCGAGGCTTCGAAGACCGAAAGCGGTGAGGTGAAGTCACTCGAAGGTGCGGGGATCGAACGCAACTCGACCTGATTGCCACGGTCGAGCACGAATTCGAAGAACTTCATGGCGTGCAATCGCTCCTCTTCGGCCTGCTGCCGCATCCAAGTGGCAAAGCCGGGAAGATTGGTGTCCTCAAAGAAGGCGGCCATCTGCAGGTAGGCAAAGGAGGAGGCGAATTCGAGAGTTATCTGGTCGTTGTAAGCATCCTGGAGCTGGGGTGTCATTGCCATGGTGATCCTCTCGTTGCCGGTGGCGGCCCATGCTATCGGGTGTCGTCGCTCGTACTGCTCGATGCGGTAGACGCGTGCCGATGATCAACCCGGCGGCCTTCTCATCTTCCTCCCCGACGAGGATGATGTCGCCTTTCATCAGCGGTATCCTATCCAAGCCCGATAGAGCCCTCCTGGGGCGAAGGTCGGCTTCCGCTTCTGGGATGGCACGTGAAATTCGTCGACAGCTACCGCCGCTGGTTCTCGAAGGTGGCTTCAACCAACGTCGCACGGAACTGGCTGGGACCGAAGGTGGTCAGCCGCCTCGACCGGCTGCTCTACGTGCCGACCCATGGGGGGTTGATTTCGCTGGGATCGCGGGCGTACCCGACCCTGCTGCTCAGCACGACCGGTCACAGAACG
>JAHEDM010000166.1 GCA_024641205.1 Actinomycetes bacterium | reverse complement strand
ACGGCCAGCTGCCAAGCCATGGCAACGTAGGTGGTTTCCGGCGTCCAGCTGGTACCCAGTAGGAGGAAACCGGCCAGCACGGCGGCCAACCCGAAGAGAATCGGTGGGCGGTACGACCACCGTTCTGTCATTCTCCCTCCTGCGTACGAGGCGGCCGCCATGGCGGCGGTGAGGGCGCTCAAGACCCACCCGGCGGTAACCGCAGCCCGCTCGATGCCCGATTCGATCACGTTGACAAACAACGGCACGTCGACCATGACAATCACCAGGGTGGCTCCGACCAGGAAATTGACGGTTATCGCGGTAGTGAGGTTGCGGCCTCTGAAAAGACGCAGCGGTACCAGCGGGTCGTCGGTCCTGGCCTGATGAGCGATGAATGCTGCGATGGCGAGCGCGGCCACTCCCAGGAGCCACCACATCGGTCCGCGGGCGGAGCCGGTCAGCTCCTCCAGTCCGGTAACGCTCTGGATCTGGGCCGACTCGAGCAGTGCAACATTCAATGCGACGAGGCCGACCGATAGCGTGCCCGCCCCGATCCAATCGATACGGGCCCGGGTTGGCTTGCCAACGTGTTCGAGGACGTACCAGGCGGCTGCCATACCGACGACGGCCAGAGGAATGTTCAGGTAGAACTGCCAGCGCCACGATAGGAACCGCACCAGCATGGCGCCGTACAGCGGACCCCACACCCACCCGAGCGTATCGATCGCCCCCAGGGTGCCGAGGGCCCGGGCGCGGCGATTTTCGGCAAAAACATCGGCGACGATCGCCAAGCCGATCGGTACCAGGGCACCTCCCCCCATGGCGGTGAGCACTCGCCCCACGAGGAAGATCCCGTAGTTGGGGGCCAGCGGCACGACGATCGAACCGGCCAGGAAGATCGCCAGCGCGGCGATGTAGGTGCGCCTGCGGCCCCACACGTCACTGAGCCGGCCCATGAACGGCATCACGGCGACATAGGCGATCAGGTAGGCGTTGACAATCCATGCCATCTGGTTGAGACCATCCGGGAGGACGATGCCCAGGTCCCCGATGATGGGGCGGAGCATGGTGGCCACCACGGTCAGGTCGTCGGCCGCGATGAAGACCCCGAATCCGACCACGGCCAAAACGAGGTTGGGGGAAGCCTTCCGGCTCATCCTTCGAGATCCGGCGGGGTGATTTCGATGTCGGCGCCGTAGTCGAAGAACGTCAAGTCCCACTCGGTCGGCGCAACCCCGATCGTGGTTGGGAACGTTGCCCGCCGGAGTTCGCCGGAAGCGGGTTCGATCCAGGCGTCGATGGTCACGTCTTCGCCCCGCACCATGCCGGCCGTGATCACTTCGACGCGTGTACCTGAGGCGGTGAATCGGACGTGGCGGAGGGTCTCTTCTTCGACGATCTCGTCGCCGACGTCTTCGACGCTGGGAATGCCCTCCTGCAACATGGCCCGGAAGCCGACCTCGGGATCAAAAAGGGTGGCCGGGTCGAATGTGTAGCCCGGGGGAGTGGGTTCCCAGTTTCCGGTAATCGGGTTGGTCAGCCAGGTTTCGCCTTCGATGACCACCGCTCCGACTTCAGTGGAGAGCCCAAGGGCGCTTACCGTCACCAGTGCTTCAGCGGCGCCCGGCGCGGCGAATCGCCCGGTGGCACTCACGAATTCGAGGAATCCCTGCGTGTCGATGTAGACCGGTTCTCCGCCCCGCTCGATGCTGAACTGGACGGTGTCGACCGATCCCATGGTGGCGGCCGATGTGGCCAACAACTCGGCGGCGGTTGGCGGAGCGGTCGTCGTGGTGTCATTCGTCGAGCTGCAGGCTGCGGCGATCGCGGCCAGTGCGACGAACGCCGCCATCATTCGCCTTTTCATAGCCAGCCTCCTTCCGCTCGGCCCACACGTTACCTGCCGAAGAAACCTGGGCAGCAGTGTGGCTTCGTTCAGGCAGACGATCCTTTGGCCTTCTCGGCGATATCTTTCACCACTGCCTCGTTGGCGAGGGTGGTGACGTCGCCCAGGTGTCGCTCCTCTGAGATGTCGCGCAGCAGACGGCGCATGATCTTGCCCGAGCGGGTTTTGGGAAGATCGTCGGTAAAGACGATGCTCTGCGGTTTGGCGATCGGCCCGATCGTGGCCGCTACGTGGTCGCGTAGTTCGTGGAGCAGCTTGTTGTCGCCCACCTCGCCGGCTCGCAAGGTGACAAAGGCAGCGATTGCCTGTCCGGTCAGTTCATCCTTACGCCCGACCACGGCTGCTTCCGCTACCGCCCGATGCGAGACCAGGGCCGATTCGACCTCGGTGGTTGAGATGTTGTGCCCGGCCACAAGCATCACGTCGTCGACTCGTCCGAGCAGCCAGAAATAGCCGTCCTCGTCTCGTTTGCACCCGTCCCCGGCGAAGTATGCGCCGGGCATCCTCGACCAGTAGGTCTGTACGTACCGGTCGGGGTCTCCGTAGATGGTTCGCAACATCGACGGCCAGGGGCGCTTGAGAACCAGGAATCCGCCCCCGCCGAGCGGCACCGAGTTTCCCTCATCGTCGATGACGTCGGCTTCGATACCGGGGAAGGGGAGGGTGGCCGATCCCGGTTTCGTTGCGACTACGCCCGGCAGCGGGGTAATCATGATCGCCCCGGTTTCGGTCTGCCACCAGGTGTCGACGATCGGGCAGCTGTTGCGCCCGATATGTTCCTGGTACCACATCCACGCTTCCGGGTTGATCGGCTCGCCGACCGTTCCCAAAAGCCGCAGCGACGAGAGGTCGTGGGCGGCCGGGTATTGATCGCCCCATTTCATGAACGCTCGGATGGCGGTGGGGGCGGTGTAGAAGATGGTGACCTTGTATTCCTCGATGATCTGCCACAACCGGTCGTTGTCCGGGAAGTTGGGGGCGCCCTCGTACATGACGCCGGTGGCGCCGTTGGCGAGCGGCCCGTAGACGATGTAGCTGTGTCCGGTCACCCAGCCGATATCGGCTGCGCACCAGTACACGTCGTCGGGTTTGAGATCGAAGACGTAGTCATGGGTCGTGGTCACGCCGGTGAGGTAGCCGCCCTGGGTGTGGACGATGCCCTTTGGTTTTCCGGTGGTGCCTGAGGTGTAGAGGATGTAGAGCATGTCCTCTGCGTGCATAACGGCAGGCTCGAATTTGGCGGGTTGTCCCTTCATGATCTCGTCGTACCAGAGGTCACGGCCATCGGTCATGGAAACGTCGTTGTCTGCTCGGCGGACGACGATCGAGTGCTCAATGGTCGGGCAGCGCACCAGGGCAACGTCGGTGTTCGCCTTGAGCGGGACAACCTCTCCCCGCCGCCAGGCGCCGTCCTGCGTGATGACCACTTTGGCTTCCGCGTCATCGATGCGGCTCGCCAGGGCGTCGGCCGAGAACCCACCAAACACGACGGAATGCGGCGCACCGATCCGGGCGCAGGCCAGCATGGCGATGGGAAGCTCGGGAATCATGCCGAGATAGATGGCAACCCGGTCGCCGCGTTCAACTCCGAGATCGCTGAGGGCGTTGGCAAACCTGGTGACTTCCTCGTAGAGCTCCCGGTAGGTGAAGGTCCTGGTGTCACCCGGCTCGCCGATCCACTGATAGGCGACCTTGTCGCCGATGGTCTCGAGGTGGCGGTCCAAACAGTTGTACGAGACGTTGAGGGTGCCGTCGCTGAACCATTTGAAGAACGGCGCCTGCGAGTCGTCGAGGACTACGGTCGGTTCCTTGAACCACGTGATCCGCTCCTTCGCCTGCTTTTCCCAGAATCCGAGCCAGTCGGTCTCGGCGTCGGCATAGACGGATGGCTGCGCATTGGCGGCCGCAGCAAATGCGGCCGACGGCCGGAAGGTGCGGTCCTCCGTGGAGAGGTTGGCGATGGCTGGTCTTTTCTCATCCGACACCGATAGCTCCCTTGTCAACGCGTCCCGGCATGCTACGAGAACGGGACGCTCGGTGTCGGGCAGGCACTGCGAAGACGTAATGTTGCCCGCATTGGCAATGATCGGTGGAGATGCGGTGTTTGCGCGCGTCTACCGCGGTATGACTGACGCCCATCGCATTAGTGGCTAATCTGCGCGGCTCTTTCTGAGATCGCGAGGGGCAGATGTATCAGTTTCTGGTATTCGTGCACGTCTTCAGCGCCGTCGTCTGGGTAGGCGGAGCATTGTTCTCGGAGGCGATCGTTTCGGCCGCTCATCGGAGGGGCGACACTGAATATGCTCGGGTCTACAGTCTCATAGCCGAAACGGGAGCTCGCGTTTATCCGGTGGCAACCATCGCGCTGATTGCCACCGCCGTGGCGATGGTTGCCCAAAGGTGGTCATTCGGGACGTTGTGGATCGACATCGCTCTTGGACTGTTTGTGGTCACCTTTGGCCTCGGCGTGGGCTACTTCAGCCCCAGGGGCAAAAGCATCAGCCGGGCCGTCGACTCCGGAGAAGAAGGGCCCGAACTGGTGGCCCAAATCCGCAAGGTTCATCGCATACAGCGACTTGACCTGCTCATCCTGGTGGCTGCAGTCGTTCTGATGGTGTTCAAGCCCATCTGATCCTGTCTTCGACGGTTGGTTCGATCAAGGGCGCGGAACCACCGGCGGCGACCGCCCCGCCTCCTCTCGATCCGCCCCTGAGTCGGATAGCGGCGCAGCCACCCGTACGTCAGTCGCTGCCGTGTTACTACTGGACGGGTTGGCGAATGATCGTCTTGAGCTTCTCCGGGGCGGAGCGGTTCGGATCGCCGATGTAGATCTCGTGGTGCTTTCCTCGCAGCGAGTACCCGTTTTCGTGGATGAAGGCGTGCAACTTCTCGATCGTCGGGGCCTCGTCTGCGTAGGGACCGATGTGCATGATCTGGGCAGCCAGTCCCTCCTCGAAGACCTCGAGCCGCAGGTCGTCGAAGACGGGAAGAGGCTCCTTCTTCTTGGCCGACTCCCGGGCGGTTTCGAACCGGTCCTCAGAGACGTAATCGGGCTGCATGATCATCAGCGTCCAGATCCAGCGATCCTTGACGCTGAAATCGAACTCGCCGTCGGGCAGCCACCACAGGCCCTGCAGGGGCATGACGGAGTAGGCGACCTGTTCTTCGGCCTTGATCGCAAACCGCAACGTGTACGCCACCGGGTACAGGCCGGACATAGCCTCAGGGAAGCGGGGGCTGGTGTTGGGGTTGCCCGAACCGTCCACCATCAGATACTGCAGCGGCGGAACCTCCACGATGACCGGGGTGTCCTTCGGGGCTGTGTAGAGCGGGCGGTACACCTTCTTGAAATCGATGGTCTCCAACGGTTGCTCTCCTTGTAGCTTTCCCGATGCATATCGCGATTCCGTCGGATCGTCTAGGGCCATCCGGCCCGTCCGGCGGGCAAAGGCCCGGAGTGCCGAGCGGTTGTTCGATTTCTTTCGATTGTGTGGAGGCCGCCGCTCCGTCCTGGCAGGATGGCGTTATGGAACACGCCGATTTCGTGGTGATCGGAGCGGGGATTGCCGGCGCCTCGGCCGCCTACCGCCTGGCGCAACACGGCAAGGTGGTTGTGCTCGAACGTGAGCGGTCGGCCGGGTATCACACGACCGGCCGATCGGCGGCCCTGTTCACGGAGAGTTTCGAGGTCGGCGTGGTTCGTGAGCTGGCGATGGCCAGCCGTCCCTTCTTTGAGCATCCACCGGAAGGTTTCGCCGACTTCCCCCTGCTTGCTCCGCTTCCTTTTCTGTTCATCGGGCGGGAAGACCAGCTCGGCTCGCTGACCACAGCACTCGAGGGCTGCGCGGATGTCCCGGCAGTCAGACGGGTGGGTCCGGAGGAAGCGCGCACGCTGTGCCCGGCCCTGCGCCCGGGCTATGTGGCCGGGGGTATCTACGAAACAGGTGCGATGACGATCGATGTCGATGCCCTCTTGCAAGGGTTTCTCCGTGGTGTGCGGGCGGCCGGGGGAGCGGTGCGATTGGGCGGACCGGTTACCGCGCTCGAGCGTCAGAGCGGCGGATGGCTGGTGGCGACCGGCGCGGAGCGAATCTTGGCCGGGGTAGTCGTGAACGCGGCGGGAGCCTGGGCCGATCAGATTGGGGCGATGGCCGGGGCGCGATCCATCGGCCTGGTGCCGATGCGTCGCACGGCCTTCACCTTCCCCGCCTTGCCGGGCACCGACCCAGGTTCATGGCCGGTGGTCTGTGACATCGATGAGGCGTTCTATTTCAAGCCGGAGGCAACCCAGCTGATGGGTTCGCTGGCCGAGGAGACTCCGATGGAACCCCACGACGTGCGCCCGGAAGAGATCGACGTTGCGCTGGCCCTTGAACGCATCGAA
>JAHEDM010000165.1 GCA_024641205.1 Actinomycetes bacterium | reverse complement strand
GTTGATGATGCGAGCCGGCGCAGATGAGGCAAGCCGGGGGATCAACAGATTGGTGAGAAGGAAGTGGCTGAGCAGATTGGTAGCAAGCGTCAACTCGAGGCCGTCCCCCGTTTCGCGCCGCTCCGTGATCAAGCCACCGGCGTTGTTGATCAGCACATCGATCCGGGACTCATCAGCGAGGAGGGCTCCGGCGAGATCCCGCACCTGGTCCATGCTGGAGAAGTCGGCAACATGGGTGCCGAGGTCGTGATTTCCGGTTGCTTCGGCAATCTCCCGTCGGGCGTTGTCGAGTTTGACTTGCGAACGCCCGACCAGGCGCACGCCTGCCCCCATCTGTGCCAGTCGCTCCGCGGCAGCGCGTCCCAGTCCTGAGGTAGCCCCGGTGACGATCACGTTCTTGCCGTCCAATGAAGGCATGTCGACTTGCCAACCGATACTCCGTACCGTGTGACCGATATTGGTGAAGCTTCCGATCACCGTGCGATCGAGCAGGTCGTCCAAGGGACCCGTCAGAAAGGTTGCCATCATCTACGCCTTGATCCAACCAACAACCGGGTCCGCTTCAGATTGGGGCACGCCGCCGGTTACTTCCTGGGTTATTACGAAGCCCTGCAAGCCGTTGGGGTCGATATGGAACGGCACGAGCACGGGTTGATTGCCGAGCACGCCCGCGGATATGACCTTGTCGTCGACTACCGCCCACAGCTGATAGGTAGCGTCGGTGGGGAGAGCTTCGAGGTTGCTCTGGTAGACGTATCCGGTCCCGTCTGGGAGCATCACGATCAGCATCGTTTGGTTCGAACCTTCGGCGGTCAGGTTGGCTATTTGAGCGGCGGGATCGGCCAGGGCAGCCGCTACCGCCTGTTCGAGCGGATCAGCCTCGAGGGTTGCGGCGAGCGCAGTGATCTGGCGCTCTTGCTCGGTGATCAGGAATGTGAGATCGCCGATGCGTTGCGATTGGGTAATGAGGCCTGTACTGAGTCCGATAACGACGGCCGCGGCCACGCCCGTAACCCAGCGGGTTGAGGAGAAGAAAGGAGTCTTTCGCTTGCTCTCGAGGGAGACGACGGGTGCCACCGCGCGCGGTTCGGTTGCGTTGATCTTGCTGATGATGCCGTCCCAAACATACGGTTGCGGCTCGACAACTTCTCCGGCCAGTAGCGCGGCTACGTCGCGATGCTCATCCACCTCGTTTCGACAAAGGGAGCAACGGGACAGGTGGTTCTCGACGAGGCGTCGCTCATGTTGATCGACGGCGTCCAGAGCGTAAACGCCGAGTAGTTCTTCGATCGTGTCGTGGGGTTGTTCTTGCATCATGCGTGGCTCACACCGGCTGCGGTCAATTCGGCACGAAGGCGTTTCATGCCAGATCGGATCCGGCTTTTCACGGTCCCTTCGGGCTCGCCTAGGAGGTCGGCGACCTCCCGGTAGGTGTGTCCTCCGAAATAGGCCAGTTCGATGGCTCTTCGCTCGCCTTCGATGAGGGAGGAGAGGGCATTCTTGATGTGTTCGGCGAGCGCCATATCCCAAACCTCGTCTTCAACGTTCTGGCTTTCCCCGACGGCAAGTCGGGCGTCCTTGTCCTCTCTTGTACGGCGCGCCGACTCAGACCGGATGAAGTCAACGCTTCGCCCGTGGGTGTGGGCCAGCAAAAAGGAACGTAACGACCCCCGCTCCGCGTTGAATTTCTCCGGGTTGTTCCACAGGCGCAAGAAGACTTCCTGGGTGATTTCCTCGGCCAGCGTTTCGTCGCGCAAGATGCGACGGGCGAGACCATGCACGGCTCCCGAGTGACGGCTGTAAGCCTCGGCGAGTGCCTCTTGCGATGACCCGGCGACGGCCACTACGAGAGCGGCGTCATCCATGGTCGACCATTCCTCAAAACCCATTTTTCGAGTTGCCCTTCCGGGCAGGAACCACCTGCCCCGCCATCTTTCTAACGATAAATGTCATCCAAGTCCACCTGCATCTCCGTAGAGGGTCCGTAAGAAGCCCGGAAACGGGCCCCAGCAATTAGGAGAAAACGATATGCGAACTCTTGGACGCATCTTCCTGGTGGCAGTCATGCTGCTGGCCCTTCCGGCCGGCGCAGTACTTGCCCAGAGCACCGACGGTACGGTTACCGTCTTGCACGGCATTCCCGGCGACGGCGGATTCCCCGTCGACATCTACGTCAACGGCGATTACACCGCTCCGTTCATCCCCGGCCTGACTTTCACTGAGTTCGCCGGTCCGGTTACGCTGCCGGCTGCCGACTACTCAATTGAGATCTACGCTGCGGGTGCAGACCCAACTGCCACCGATCCGGCCCTGGGCCCGCTGCCCGTGACCCTTCCGGCCGGCGCCAACGCCACCATTGAGGCTCACCTCGACGAGGCAGGCGCTGCGACTGCTTCGGTCTTCGTCAACGACATTTCGGAAATTGCGGCAGGCGAAACTCGTCTAACCGTTCGTCACACGGCTTCCGCCCCCACGGTGGACGTTCTGGCCAACGATGGTGTGCTGTTCTCTGCACTCAGCAACCCGAATCAGGCCAGCGGTGACGTTCCTGCTGCCACCTACAACGCCAAAGTGGTTCCGACCGGCGCAACCGAGCCCGTCGTCTTCGAGGCGGATCTCGCGTTGCCTGAAGGCACGTCGACCATCGTCTATGCGATTGGTTCACTCGCCGACGGCAACTTCACGGTGGCCGTGCAGACCATCACCGGTTTGGGCGCAGCCCCCGCCGGAGTCCCGACCGGCACCGCCGGCTTGGCCACCGATGGCTTCCCGATCGCTCTGGCTATCGCCGGTGCCCTCGCAATGGTCGGCCTGGCAGGTTCGGGCGTGGCTCTGTCCCGTCGCTCCAGCAACTAGCAAGAACCGTCTGTGATTCGAACCCGGGGAGGCCGATTGGCTTCCCCGGGTTCTTACAATGTGACGCCATATGTCTCGTAACACCCTCAAGACCATCTTCGTAATCAGCGTTGTCACACTGATCGCGGTGACCGCGTCCTACCTCATTGGCACAGAGCCGGCCACCGTCGGAGATGTGGGAGCGATCGTGGATTCTCTCAGCGAGCCCTCTCTTCCGACGACGTCGGCGCTTGATCCGCAGCCGATCGTGGAAACGCCTCCCGATGCCGAAGCGGGCGGTCCGTCGGTGCCGGTGTCACCCGGGCTCCTCCCGGACCTCCCGGCCGGCGACCCGGTGATTCCTGTGGGCCTCAAGCTCGGGTCCCTAGGGGTTGACGCTCCGGTCGTTCCTACCGGAGTCAACCAGCGGACCGGGCAGATGGCCGTCCCCAACAACGTGCGGGACGTTGCCTGGTATCAGTTCGGATCCGTGCCCGGCGAGCGGGGATCAGCCGTGATGGCCGCGCATGTTGACCTGGCCAGCGAGGGTCCCGGCGTGTTCTTCAACCTGCGTACGGTCGATGAGGGAGACGTTGTCGAGGTTGAATTCAGCAACGGGACGGTGAGGGTCTTCAGGGTCGAGGCCCGGACCGCTTATCAGAAGGATGAGCTGCCGCTCGATACGATCTTTGCACGAGAGGGTTCTCCGGTACTGACCTTGATCACGTGTGGCGGGGGCTTCAGCGAGTCGTCGGGCAGCTACGACAGCAACATAGTCGTGTATGCCGTTCCGATTCCCGACCGTGATCTCGGGTCGGCCGGATAGCCGCCGACGGCGAGGCGAACGTGGTGGAACGGGCGGCCGGGCCGTTGCCTAGTCTGACCCAATTCCCCTCGGGAGAGCCTGTGGATCGAGAGACAGTCACTGCCTGGATAGAAGCGTATGTCGATGCCTGGCGTAGCAACGACCCGGTTCGGATCGGGGCGCTATTCACCGAAGATGCCACCTACGCATACGACCCGTGGAGCCAACCGCTGCAAGGTCGGCGGGCGATCATTGACGGTTGGCTGAACGAACCCGACGAGGCCGGATCGTGGGAGGCAGAGTACCGGCCCATGCTGATCCGTGGTGATCGGGCATTAGTCACCGGAGTCACGCGTTATTCGAGTGGCGAGACTTATTCCAATCTGTTCGTGATCGATTTCGACGAGAAGGGGATATGCCGGTCGTTCACCGAGTGGTACATGCTTCGCCCCGCAGCCGACTCGGGGACATAGGGCCTGCCCGCGCATGAATTGGGGTTCACGCTGCGCAGACGCTTGCCGATCCAGGATGGATGGAAACCAGTACCCAGGTCATGTTCCTGGTGACGGTCGTTGCGTTATCGACCGTCTTCGCCTTCTATCTGGACGTGGGGCGTGAAGCCGGTTTTGTCCGGTTTGTCAAATGGTTGAAGACCGAGAGGAAGGCCGACTGGCAAGCCCTGACCCGGGCGGACCGGTTGCTGGCAATCAGAGCGGTTGAGATACTTCGCCGCGTCGCTTTGGCTGAGGACCCAGAGTTCCAGATCGGCTATCAGCGGACGAGGCACGGCGCACGATTTACGACAGCGATAGCCGTTGCGGGAGCGGGGATCGCTCTATTGGGTCTGGGCACCGCTCTCTTCGACTGGAACTGGTAGTCGGCAGTCTATGAGCTGGTCGAGGGTTGGTTGGCTGTGAGCGCTTCGGAAAGACCTTCAACTGCTTTGCGGCCCACACCTTTGATCATGCTCCCGAGGAAAGGGGCGATGAATCGAGTGACGCCCTTGAAAGCCAGGTCGGCGGTATAGGTGACGACCGTACCCTGCGGAACCTCGGCGAAGGTGATCTCATCGACGGCGGTCAGCGTGGATCCTTCTCCAACCAATACGACGCGATGGGGGGAGTCGAATTCGGTGATCGTGTAGATCATCGGCGTCCTGCGGTTGCCGAATTTGACGAGCAGGTTGAATCGGGTTCCCTTGCCGACGGGACCTTCTCCGATCTGGGCGGACTCGGCTATGCCGGGATCCCAATCCTGGATGTTGTTGAAGTCGGCCGTATAGGCGAATGCCTCTTCAACGGGCGTTGGCGTGATGATCTGTTCGCTGAGTCGGGTCACGGAATTGCCTCCAGGTAGGTGTTCAGCATTTCTACGTAACGGCGTGCGTTTCAGATCATGCGTTTGTGTGTGCTCGAGCGGCTTGGTAGGCGGCGATGGTCTCGTGGCGGGAAATGGCATGATCAACCAACGGGCCTGGATACGTTTCCCCCAGGGTGACCGCATACTCGGCCAATGCGAGTCCGCCGACTTCCCAGGGCGCGTGGATCATGGAGCTTGGAAGGGCGGCAAGTTCCGGAACATACCGCCGGATGTAATTGCCGTGCGGGTCGAACTTGCGGCTTTGCGTGACCGGGTTGAATACACGGAAGTAGGGAGCTGCGTCTGCGCCCGTGCCTGCCACCCATTGCCAGTTACCGGCATTCTGGGCCGGGTCGGCGTCGAGGAGCCACTTGCGGAAGTGGCGCTCTCCCCAGCGCCAATCGATCAGGAGGTCCTTGACTAGGAACGAAGCCGTCACCATGCGAACCCGGTTGTGCATCCATCCGGTTTCGAGCAGCTGCCGCATACCTGCATCGACCAGCGGGTAGCCCGTGTGACCGGTTTTCCAGGCTGCATACTCTTCTGGGTCGTTGCGCCACTCGATTCCGTCGTATTCCCGACGGAGATTCGCTGAAGCCATGGAGGGGAAGGCAGCCAGCAGGTGCGCGTAGAAATCTCTCCAGGCCAATTGCCTGATGAACGGTTCCGCCGGTTGGCCCTTCAACGCCCGAATAATGGTACGAGGGCTGATCGTTCCGAACTTCAGGTCTGCAGATAGAAAGGAGGTGCCCGCAAGATCCGGTCGATCGCGGGTCGCCTCATACTCGAGCGCATTGAATCCTTCCAGCCGGAGCCGCGCCCCTTTCTCCCCGGCAGCCAACCATGGCTCTGTATCAAGCGGAGGAGGGCCGTCACCGGGATCTTTGAGAATCGAGGTAGTGCCGGGCGAGGGCCAGGGCTCCCAGGCGGTAGCCGACCAGTTTCGCCAGAAGGGAGTGAACACCCGGTACGGGTATTCATCTTGGGTTACGATGGTTCCCGGGGCGTGAACCAATGATCCGTGGAACGTGATCACTTCAACGCTCAGCCGCTCCCGGACCGCGCTATCCCGACGGCGGGCGAACGGAGAAACGTCTTCGTTCCAGTAGACCGCGGTATGCCCGGCGGCCTCATCTGGAACCACCGCGGCGGGGTCTCCTGACACGACTTTCAAGCGCCCGCCGAGCTGCTCGAGGCTTCGATCGAGCGCTTGCAGGTTGGCCGTCAACTGGGTTAGGCGGTGGGGCATGGCCCGCTTCCACAGCCGGGGATCAATCACGAACAAGGCAAGGACGGTGTCG
>JAHEDM010000164.1 GCA_024641205.1 Actinomycetes bacterium | reverse complement strand
CGACCGGCCACCCGTGTGAACCGAATCGAAGAAACCGTCCGCCGACTCGCATCAGGGGAAAGCCTCGGTTCAACCTAGGCGCGGTGGGCGTGCATCCCACCTTGTGGTCGGGCTGGGGAGAATCGAACTCCCGAACTCTTGACCCCCAGAAGGAATCAGGGGCGTCCACCGCATCGAACCCTGACCGGACGTCCGGCACTACAACGGTCGCCACGGTGGGTGCTCGCCGCCGGCCGAGACGGGAGCGCACGCAGTGCCGATATGTGCGGCCTGCGATCGGATCGCATATTGCCGGGCCATGAGCGGAAAGGGATGCGCGATATCGCTCCGCGGAGTGGGTGGATCTGTGCGGTTGTTTTGGGTCGGGCAGGTGCGAGGCCACGGCTCCGCGGCGTCTTGGCGCGGTAGGATCTGAGGCATGGACGCCATCATCTCTGGGGTGCACCGCATCTCGACGAGACAGTCCGGCGCCTATGTGATCGACGGGGACGAGGGCGTGACCCTCATCGACACACTCGTACCCAAACGCGAGCATCTAATCGCCAGTGCCCTCGCCGAGATCGGGCGTTCAATCTCGGACGTGTCCGCAATCGTGCTGACGCACTCCCATGACGATCACGTAGGGAGCGCCGCCGCTGTCAAGAATGCGTCGGGTGCCGCCGTCTACGCATCGGCCGGAGACGTTGCTGCGGTGCGTGGCGAGGTGAGACCGCCGCCGCCGCCCGTAGCGGACCGCTTCCCTTTCCTCAAGCCGATCATCCGACTGTTTCCCGCCCATCCGCCGGTCACCGTCGAGCACATCATCGGCGAGGGGGTCGAGGGTCGACTCCCCGAGGACCTGCTGGTGATCGACACGCCGGGTCACACACCCGGACATGTCAGCTTCCTCCTCGATCGTGACGGCGGTTTGCTGATTGTGGGCGATGCAGCGGTGGCAAAGAAGGGCGAGGTACGTCGAGGCTATATGAACCGCGCCGAGCCGACCTTCGACGCCAGCCTCCGCCACATCGCCGAGTTCGAATTCGAGAGGGCGGTGTTCGGACATTCTGACCCTATCCCGTTCGGAGCTTCCGCAGCTTTCCGCCGCTTCGCAGCGTCGACTGATTGAGCCTTGCGGATCCGAAAGCAAACGAGGATGCGATTCCGAGGCGCGCCTGATCACCAAATATCGGATGAGAACGAGCGTTTCTGAGAGTGCCCGCTATCGGCTGCGACCTCAATGGGTGAACGCAACACCGGTCGGCGAGAGTTGGGTTTTCTCGTCGAGGAGGTTGGCGGTGCGGAGGTTCACAGAGTTGGAGAAGGCTGAGGTGTGGGATCGGTGGAAGGCGGGCGAGTCGATGCGTTCGATCGCCCGCCGGTTGGGTCGTCAACACGCCTCGGTACGGACCATGATCGAGGATGCCGGTGGGGTGCGTCCGGTGGCCCGGCGCCGCTGCGATAGGCACTTGTCGGTGAGTCGAGGAACCGATCAAGACACCCGCCGCCCGCCGCAGGGTGAGCTTCTCCCCATTTCTTGCCGAGGAACTCGCAACACATCTCGACAGGTACCCGGGCGACAAGAACCTCATCTTCACCGCCCCCGAAAGCGGACCGCTCGACCTGCGCGTCTTCCGTCGACGCTTCTGGTAACCCGCCGTACGGGAATCGGTCGGCGAACCGATGCGTCCCACGACCTCCGCCACACCCACGTCGCTCTCCTCATCGCCGCCGGAGAAGACCCCTACGTCATCTCCCAACGACTCGGGCACGCCTCCATCCGCACCACCTACGACATCTACGGACACCTCTTCGAAGGCCGAGACCGGCAAGCTGTTGACGCCCTCGAAGCCGCCCGGACCCGATCTCTCGCGGACTCTCCGCGGACTCCGCGCCGATCCGAAGGGCCGTCACTGGGGCTCTGAAACAGCGAAATCCCCTGCAAATCACAGGGGATTTCGAGTTGTGGAGCTGAGGGGATTTGAACCCCTGACCCCTTGCATGCCATGCAAGTGCTCTGCCGAGCTGAGCTACAGCCCCAAGATTGCGGTGGGTGATTGTACCAGCCGTCAGGCTTCTGAGGCCAACGTCTCCCACGTCAGCCGGGGAGCATCACCCCACAGCCGCTCGAGGCCGTAGAAGTCCCGAGTCTCCGGTTGAAAGATGTGGATCACCACCTCGCCGTAGTCAAGCAGCACCCACTTCCCCTCCGGCTTGCCTTCAACCCGCAGGGGCCGACGATCAACGGATTTGAGCTTCAACTCGACATCCTGTGCCAGCGATTGCACGTGCGGTCGGGAGGTCCCGGAAGCGATGACAAACACATCGGTTATCCAGAGCAGCTCCGAAACATCGAGCATGACAAGATCGATGCCCTTCTTCTCATCGATCACGTCTGCAATCTGGTCGACAAGGTTCTGTGTTTCCGTGTGAAGAGCGATAAGCGCTCAGCCTCCTTAGGCGGGAATGTCGAGTCCAACAATGATAGTGAGGTCCACGATTCCTGAAGGTTGGCGGACTTCGAGCAGGACCTCGCCACTCCCGAGAATCCGTTGCACCTCAATGGCATCCTGCTGATACCCCCTACCCTGTGCAACGATTCGGGTCTCCGCATAGTCATCACGATCTGCATTATCTGTCTTCACGATCCGGTACCCTTTGTCGACCAGCAACGCAGCAATCGGACCGGTCGTACCGATGCGACCGTTCCCGTTGAGGACTTCTACCCGCGGGCGAGGCTCGGCACGGATGACGAGATAGGCAAAGCGTTCGGCGACGAATGACGCTGCCGCGCTGCTGGGCAGCTGATAGCGCTCGGTGCTGCCGCCGGCTGCTTCGATTCTCCGCACCGGTACCGCTGTGACCACCAGATTCGGGTCGCCGGCTGCTGCGATCATTGCCTGCAGGGCAGCGTCCGACGCCCCCGTCGCACCAATGGTCAGACGTTCGGCAATCGCAGCATCCGTCTGGATCGCCCGTAGCGTGGCTCGCCATACGGATCCTTGGCGATCCAGCCATTCGAGCTGATCACTGTCACCTTCGTTGGTCAACAATGTCGCCAGCATGTCCGGATCGCGTTGAGACGAACCTTCGGCAGCCAGCACAGTGAACCCATCGGCCTCGGGCAGCAAGAGCGGATTGGCCAACTCGACGGTCAAAGGCTTGCCAATGGCAGCAGCGAAGCCTGCCCCATCGAGATGCACCACTGCATCGACCCTGACACCAAGCAGGTTGGTGACCGTCGTCCCCGCCAAACCGGGGCCATTGAAACGAATCATGTCGGCAATCTCGCTCTCGCCAAATCCGGGCAAGATGGCAAGCAGCGACGGCGGGAACAGCACAACCTCCGAGCCCTCGGTCGGATGAGCCACCAGGAGAGCTATCGAGTCGGCTCGATCATTCTCATCGGTGATGACGATCAACGCCGAAGCGCCGGCCGCTGATGGCAGACCAACATCCGTTTCAGGCTCCGCCTTCTCCCGGAGCGTCAACCAGCTCAAGGCCACGGAGGTGCCGAAGATCAGCAGCGACCCTACAACGGCGAGCGCGATGCGCCGCCTGCCTTGGGCGGCCACCGACCGCCGCGCCGACCGGCTCAGTTCCCGGGCCGATTGGGGTGTCTCATCCATCACTCCCGAACGGCGCCGCCGGCCTCCGCCCGAGCGGACGGCCAGGCCCTTGCGACGTTGGGGTTTCTTGTGGCGAGGCTCAGCCATAGACGTCGTGTTCCTCGAGATAGGACCACACAGGGTCCGCAACCATGAAGCGTATGGTCTTGCCTGCTGCCACCCGGTTCCGGATGGTCGTACCGGACAGCAGCAACAACGGCACATCAAGCCAGGTAAACGGAACCGGGATCGCAGACTCAACTTCAGCTCGCTCGACACCCGGCCGAGGCGCTACCGCCAGATGAGTCCTCGAGAGAACGTACTCCCATCGCTGCCAGGTCTGGATCCCCCGCGCCGCATCGGCACCGAGGATCAGAACCAGGTCATCACGCGGATCAAACTCGGTCAGGGTATCTGCCGTGTAGGTCCAACCGTCTCGCCGCACCTCACGCTCATCCGCCTCGAAGTAAGGAACTCCCCGGACGGCCCGGCAGGTCATCTGCCACCGATGCTCGGCATCGCTCACCCGACGATCCGCCTTCTGCCAGGGGGCGCCGGCCGGTAGGAACGTGACGACGTCGAGGTGAAGATCGCGGTAGGCCACCTCACCAGCAATCAGGTGAGCTACATGAGGTGGGTCGAAGGTTCCGCCAAGAATGCCCCTGCGCACGTCGATAGATTAGGCGCGTCACGGAATCTCGCGAACCGGAACGAGTCGCAGCGCCTGCGAAAGAGTCGCGAGGCGGCACGCGATGATGGGCAGCGGGTCGAGGTAGGTGTGACCTACCCGCACCGAGAAGTGCAACGCCGGAAAGCCGTGCCCGGTTCCGCTCGATCCCAAGGTAGTCGAATCGAATACCGGATCTCCCCGCTTCACTACTACCTCCGCTAGATACGAATAGCTGGTCCTCAAACCGCCGCCATGGTCGACAGTCACTGTCAGGTTGCCGGAAACAACTCCGGCGAAAGACACGCTTCCCGGGCCGGAAGCCCGAACCGCAGTACCCGCCGGAACACCCCAATCGACGCCCCAGTGGCCCGAATAGCGGCCGGTCGGCGCATACACGCGCTCAACCGGTCCTTCCACCGGCCGCGTCAAGCCGACGCACAGCTCAGTGGTGTCGCCGGCCGGGGCCATGACCAAGGCTGCCGCCAAAACCGATACAGCCAGAAACCGCGCCAATCGTCACCTCTTCGACTCGTTCCACAGCATCCCCGCCTGCCGAACGTATCGCACCGGTTCCGGTAAAGGAAGGGGGTCGATCGCGTCCGCGCACGGAGCCGGGCCACGCGTGTCCCTTCGATTCCCCATGAAGAAATCAGATTTGCCCGAGGCACTTGTGTCCCTGGTCGACCTGCTTGCCTCGCTACCGCACGTCATCGCCGTAACACCGGACGATTCCCGAGCTCACGGAAGCGAACCGGGCAACCGAGGCTGGGATCTCGGCGTCCACTACGAGGGCGAGTTCGATCCGGCCGGCCTCTCGCAACCCGGTAACGCTGCTGCAAAGGGTCATGCAGGCTAGAACGTTGCTACTCGACTGAGTCCCAGGCAAGGCCGAAGGAGAGCGAAGCGACGAGTCTTACGAAACCGCTTCGACGGTGATCCTGGCGAGCAGGTTGAGGACTTCTTGGCGAAAGTCGTTTGGCTGGAAAGGCTTGGTCACGAAGGCATCGGCGCCACCTTCGTCGGCCCGCCGACGAGATTCCTCCTCGGCATGGGCCGTGAGAACAAGCACCGGCAACTCCTTGGTCCGCGGATCAGAGCGGAGGCGGTCGAGCACTTCCCACCCATCCATCTCCGGAAGTCCGATGTCCAATACGAGAAGATCGGGTTTCTCAGAAATGGCCGCGGAGAGACCGGCCGGACCGTCTTCCCGCATGACGACCTCGAGGCTGGCCGGACGAAGGCAGACTTCGATCAACCGACGAATGACGGCTGAATCTTCAACTACCAACACTCGACGGCCCACTTCGGTCTCCTTACTGGACTTTGGCCTGCTTCCCGTTTGATCGCCGCGAAGCGTTCTGTGTCCTCTATCGACACCAAACGAGCCATTCTTTATCTGAATTCGGCCGATGTCCGCTCGGTCCGCAATCCGCCGATCCGATGGCGAGGAAGGGCCAGATCTTCGACGAATGCCTCGAGTTGTCTCATATTCCGCACTTCGAACACATTGTCACAATCTCCGGCGAAGGCCGACATGACCGAGTCGCCTGTGTCCCAATATGCCCGCGGTTCAGGGTTGAGCCAGTAGACGGCCCGAGCTGCGTCTGCGATAGCCGCCATGACGTCACCCCGTGGGTCCCGGTAGTTGTTCCTCGCGTCACCCGTCACGATCACCGTCGAGCGAGGAGTGAGATCGCCCCCGTAGCGTTCCCAAAACTGGGTAAGCGCGTGGCCGTAGTCCGAGTGTCCGTCGAGCCAGACCACTTCGGCTTCACGGCCGACGCGCTCGAGAGCTACCTCGAAGGCGGCTCCCCCTTCGAAGAATCCGGTCACCTCGTCGATACCATCCACGAAGGCAAACGATCGCAGTTTTGAGAATTGGCCGGACATCGCATACACAAACTGGAGGGTGAACCGAGCGAACGTGGCCATCGATCCACTGATATCGCACAAGATGAAGACTTCGGGTTTGCTGGGCCGGGGTGTCCGGAACTGCGGTTCCATCGGGACGCCTCCCGTTGAAAGAGAGCGCCGCACCGTGCGCCGG
>JAHEDM010000163.1:1035-6384 GCA_024641205.1 Actinomycetes bacterium | reverse complement strand
AAACGCCGAATTTGCCTTCAACGAAGAGGTTGAGAAAAGGGATGATCAGGCCGGCTCCGAGGCCGATCAGTGCATTCGGTGCCAGCAACTTGACGAAGACGTGTCGGGCTTCGCGGGGGATGTGCCATAGCTTGCCTTGGTCTGGTTCATTCGGCTTGACCTCGGTCACGTTCCGCAGTGGTAGTGCCGCCAGCATGTACATGAATCCGGACAGGACGACCGTCCATTGGATCGCCTGGAGGCCTTTTGGGTCGATATCGGCCAGCCGGGCAAAGAGGTTTGGCATCTGACCGCCGATCAGGCTGCCCAGGAATCCGGCGATTAACTGGGCTGCGAACTGAGCTGAGAACAAGTAGGTGCGGTTGGCGGCCGGCTCCAAGGCGGTCATCAACGGTGAAGGAACGACCCAGAATGCCATTCCGCCCACGCCGACCAGCACCACGGCCAGGATCACCAGCCAGGTCTGTTCCACGAACCCGAGCACGATCAGCCCGGCCCCCGCAGTAACGGCGGCGATCCGGAGCGAACGAATGAACCCGAGCCGTCCAGCCAACCGGGCGACGGGTAGGGCAAGGACGATGGCGACCACGTTGGGTATGGCGTTGGCGGCACCAACCAACGAATCAGAAAAGCCAAGGCTCTCGAAGAGGAAGTTGAGGTACAGCCAGGTTACGGAGAAGGCAAAGCCCCATAGGAAAGCTGATGCCAAGAATCGGCGGGAATCGCCCGTGAAGGTGCGGAGCTTGGACAGCGTATGCAAGGCGGCGGATTGTAGGGGTTCTCGACTCCTCCCCGACCTGCGCGAATCCCTAGACTCGGCCGGAGTCGAACCGAGGGGGATGAGTGGGCTATGTGATTGCGGGTGTGGTCGTTGTCGTCCTGGTGGTGGCGATTGTCGGCATCTACAACGGTTTGGTCCGATTGCGCAACCGGGCAGACAATGCCTGGGCGCAGGTCGATGTCCAGCTGAAACGGCGTTACGACCTGATTCCGAATCTGGTCGAAACCGTCAAGGGCTATGCCGGCCACGAAAAATCAACGTTTGAGCAAGTCGTGGAGGCGCGCAACCGGGCGGTGGCGGCTGGGACGGTCGAGGAACAGGCGCAGGCCGAGAACCTTCTCACCGGTGCTCTGAAGCAACTCTTCGCTCTGGCCGAGTCGTACCCTGACTTGAAAGCCAGTCAGAACTTCTCCGAGCTTCAAGCCCAACTCGCCGAGACAGAGAACAAGATTGCGGTGTCGAGACAGATTTACAACGACTCCGTGCTGACCTTCAACAACCGGGTGCAGACGGTGCCATCCAACATGGTTGCGGCCATGACCGGGTTCTCCGTGAAGCCGTTCTTCGACGCCCCTGAAGCGGCGGATCAGGCGCCGGAGGTGCGTTTCTGACGAGGATTGCTCGGTTTCGTTCCGTATGTCTCGTCGCCGTCCTGGCGGCGCTCTTCTCGCTGCTGGCTGCCGCTCCGGCTGCGGCCAAGTCGTTCAGTCTCACCAATGCGGATGTCGAGATCGTCGTCGAACCGGATGGTTCGGTCTTGGTCACCGAGCACATCACCTATGACTTCGACGGCCCGTTTTCGGGAGCCTGGCGGGACATTCTGCTGCGATCTGGAGAGGATGTAGTCGACGTCCTGGTTGCCGAGGAAGGGGTCGCCTATCAGCCGGGGGCACCTACGGAACTCGGCTCTCAGGGCGACCTGGGAACCTTCGGGGTCGAACGCCGGGCCGGGTTGGTGCGGGTTGTGTGGCATTACGACGCCTTCAATGAGGCCCGCACCTTCACCGTCAGCTACCGGATGCTCAGTCTGGCAGTCGCCTACGACGATGTTGTGGACGTGAATCTGAAGGTGTGGGGCGATCAATGGGGCCAACCCCTCGGGCACCTCATGGCGACCATGGATCTGCCCGGGGAACAAACATCAGGGGACGTGCTCGTGTGGGGGCATCCTCGCTCGGTCAACGGATCGACTTCGTTGGGGGCAGACGGCATCTCGCCGAGTATGACCGCAGAAGGTATTCCTTCCGGCCAATGGGTCGAACTGCGGGTCGTCTTTCCTCGTTCGGACCTGCAATCGACCGGCGGGGCAACCGTGATTGCCGGAAACGGCCTGGATGAGATCCTCGGTTATGAACAGGCGCAAGACAGCCAGGCCGCCACCGACCGGACCCTGCTCATCTTCCTCGTTGTGACGCTCGCCTTGCTGGCATTTCTGCCTGCCACAATCGCCGTGTTGTTCATCTACCGGCGCTATGGGCGCGAGCCCGATGTTGCGTACGACCGGGAATACGAACAGGAGCCCCCGTCCAAGCATCCTCCCGCCGTGGTGGGAGGGCTCCTGCGACAAGGCCCGGTCGGCACGGAAGATTTCGTTGCCACGATGTTCGATTTGATTCGTCGCGGGGCGTTGCGCGCCCAGCCGGTGTCTGTCGAGAAGAAGACCTGGATGGGGCTGCGCCGCGAGGATATTTCCGATCTCGAGATCGGACTCGCCGATGTTGCCAAGGCGACCGGCGCCGTCGAGAAGCCGGTGATGGACATCCTCGAGAGAGTGTTGGCGGACGGTGCTCTCCCGCTGACCGAGTTTCGACAAGGGATTCGTGAAGACGCGGCGGCCAACGCAAGTAGCTACGACAAGTTCGAGAGCGAAGCTCGCCAGGAACAGATTCGACTCGGGCTGCTAGATCGCAGTGGTGGCAAACCGTTGGCCTGGGCTATCGGCATCCTCTTGGTCATCTTCGCGGTTGTGTATCCCTTCTGGGCCGCTGTCGCCGGGACACGGTGGGCGCCGTTCCTGGTGCCCGGCCTCATCATTGCTTTTGTGATCAACGCCGCCATTGTTGCCGTATTTGGGATCCGTCAAACGGGATGGGTCAAACGCACCGACCAGGGTGCATTGCTGGCGGTCCGTTGGCAGGCCTTTAAGCGGTACCTGCAGGATTTCAGTCGTCTTCATGAAGCACCTGCGATAGCCCTGGACCTCTGGGACGAGTACCTCGTGTATGCCATCACCCTCGGGGTGGCCGACGATGTCCTGGAGGCGGCGCGGATCCACGCCCCGGAGGAGCTCGCCCAAAGAAGTCATATCTACTGGTACGGCACGCAAGGGTTCTCCGGCGGTCACTCCACCAATGCTCTGGGCGGCTTGCAGTCGGCTCTGACAGGTGCGTTCGCACCACCGGGTTCTTCGGGCGGCGGAGGCGGATTCAGCGGAGGAGGCGGCGGAGGCGGCGGAGGCGGCGGCGGAGGCGCTTGGTGAGCACGCCTTCGGCGTGCGTACTTGGTACTTGGTACTTGGTACTTGGTACTTCGTACTTGGTACCTTGTGTGGCCGATCGGGGGCCTACGGATCGGTTTCCGGCAGGACGACTGCGCTCTCGCCCGGGATCATAGAGGTGCCTCCCAGACGACGACGCGGGGTCGAGGTTGGGGGAGCGGGATTGGAGCGATCCCAGTAGGCGTAGACGAAGCCGCCGATCAGCATCCAACCGGCCGCCGCCAGGAACATCGATGAATAGCTGCCGAATCGGATGATGGCACCAAACGCCGGCCCGCCCAGGAGGGCGCCCACATCGAACAAACCGGTGAAGATGGCCATCGCCGAGCCGCGATCCGCATCGGCGGCCCGCGCGATCACCATGCCCATCACGATCGGGAACGCGTAGCCGTGGCCGGCGCCACACAGGATTCCGGCGACGGCGATGGCTCCTGATCCTGAGGCAAAGGCCAGCACGACGAACCCCAACACCATCGAACCCAGCGCCGGGTAGAGCACCCGCTTTGGGCCAATCTTGTCCGGCAACCAGGCGGCAAACAGTCGGAGCCCGATCGCGGTCGCGGCGTAGGCAGAAAAAAAGAGCCCGACCGATCCGATGCCGGTGTCGACGACGAACGTCTTGAGAAAGGTGAAGTAAGCCGTCAGCGCCAGGGAGAACACCAGGGTGACCCACCAGAGCGGGACAAGATCTTCTTGCACTACCGAAGCAAGGAAACGTTGAGGCCGGTCGCCACCTGCCCCCAAGCGAGATGATTCTGGAAGTGGCAGCGAGAGGAGCAATGAGAGTATTCCGAACCCGAGCACGACGACAAAGAAGACATCGAAATCCCACCGCGCCAACACGACGTCTCCCAGCACCCCGCCAAGAGCAATAGGCAACATCCCGGAGATCCCAAACAGGGCGATCCCTTCGGTACGTCGGGAGGCAGGCACCTGGTCGGCCCCATACGTGAACAGAGCAGTGAACAGTATGGCCTCGGCGAACCCGTGGATAATTCGCACGGCATAGAGCCAGATCCCCAGGTGGTCGACCGTCAGATAGAGGGCGAGAACGCCGACGTTGACAATGTTCCCAAACAAGATGACCGGGCGGCGCCCCCGCTGATCCATGGCGCGCCCTACCGAAGGCCGGACCGCGATGGAGGCCACGGCGGTGAGCCCAACAATCAGTCCGATCTCCACCTCGCCTGCACCCAGGCCTTTCAGAAATCCGGGGAAGTGAAGGAACATCGTGAACGCCATGCCCTGGACCATGTTGGCCAGCCAGGCGAGCACAAACGGGCGGGTCAGAAGTCGATCAGTCACGGAGGCAGATTAGGAGTGCTTGGTCTGCTCCATGGAAATGGGTGTACCGTAAACGAGTCACGAGTCACGAGTCACGGAGCAGACAATTCATGGAATACCAGCTACGGATGTACAAGATCAAGGACGGCCAGATGGAGACGTTTCTCGGCATCTTTCCTGCCGTGGTCGAGGCGCGCCGGGCGGTCGGGTTTGAAGTGACCGGTGCCTGGATGATCCTCGAGGAGAACCAGTTCATCTGGATTGTCGGAGCTGAAGATGGGATCGAAGCCACCTCCGAGCGCTACTACGCCTCGGAACAACGCAGAGCGATCGAACCCGAACCGGCCAAGCTGGTCGAGACCATAGACACGCGCACCATGGTGGTCGTCCCGACGTAGCCGCTTGAGCCGATGGAGCCCAGGTTTCTGGGGCGAGTCGCGCCCTCCTAGTATGCGTGTGAAACGTCAGGAAGGCTGTGCGTGCTGCCCGTTGCGGTGTTGGTTTCCGGATCAGGTTCCAACTTGCAGGCCCTTCTGGATGCTTCCACTGCAGATCTCGGATTTGGTGCCCGGATCGCGGTTGTGATCTCCGACCGGCCCGGCGTCCTCGCTCTCGAGCGAGCCGCTCTATCCGGAGTTCCCGTGGAGGTCGTTGCCTGGGGTGATTACGACGACCGTGAAGCCTTCTCGGTTGCCGTGTGCGACACGGCTCATCGACATGGGGCTGAAGCGTTGATTCTGGCCGGGTTCATGCGCATCCTCTCCCCGGTGGCCATCGGTCGCTACCC
>JAHEDM010000163.1:0-1025 GCA_024641205.1 Actinomycetes bacterium | reverse complement strand
ATCAACATTCACCCGGCCCTGCTGCCTGCTTTCCCCGGTGCCCACGCCGTGCCGGCCGCGCTGGCCCACGGTGTGAAGGTGAGCGGGGTGACCGTACATTTCGTAGACGATGAGGTCGACCATGGTCCCATCATCGCTCAGCGAGCGGTTCCGGTGCAGGCCGACGATACCGAGGAGACGCTCCACGTCCGCATTCAGAACGAGGAGCACGTGTTGTTCCCGCAGGTGGTCAAGGCGTTCGCCGCCGGGCGTCTGCGGATCGAAGGCCGCCGGGTGATCTGGGAGGAGTCATGACACGCGTGCCCGTCCGCCGGGCGCTGATCTCCGTCTTCGACAAGACCGACCTTGTCCCGTTCGTCGGCAGTCTGGCGGCGGCCGGAGCCGAGATTGTCTCATCGGGCGGGACGGCCCGTGTGCTGGAAGATGCAGGCTTGGGAGTGACGAGAGTTGCCGATGTCACCGGTTCTCCAGAGATCCTCGGAGGCCGGGTCAAGACCCTCCATCCCAAGATTCACGGTGGGATCCTGGCCGACCCGTCCGACGCGGAACACCGGGCAGATCTCGAGCACCACGGTGTGGAAGCCTTTCAGCTGGTAGTGGTCAATCTCTACCCCTTTGAGGCAACCGTGGCGCTCGATGATGTGACCGATCGTCAGGCGATCGAAAACATAGACATCGGTGGGCCGGCCATGATCCGGGCGGCGGCCAAAAACCACGCCCATGTTGGCGTGGTGACCTCGCCAGATCAATACGCCCAAGTCGTTGCGGCGGTTGAACAGGGCGGCCTGGACGATGAGCTACGAAGAGAGTTGGCCCGGGCCGCTTTCTATCGCACCGCCGCCTACGACGCAGCCATTCTGCGGTGGATGGAACCCGACGAATTGCCGGCCCGCCTCGTCCTGCCTTTGGAAAGGCGGTCAATCCTTCGCTACGGAGAAAACCCGCACCAGGCTGCGGCCGCCTACCGGGAGGCCGGGGAGGACGGGTGGTGGACGTCGGCCGTCCAGTTGCAGGGCAAGGAAATG
>JAHEDM010000162.1 GCA_024641205.1 Actinomycetes bacterium | reverse complement strand
GCCTGGCCGATGGTCGAGTCTGCGAAGAGGTGAGCGTCCTGCTCGATCAGGCCTCTACCGAGGTTCGCGAAGCGTTGACCGAACTACGGGATGTGTCCCGCGGGATGCATCCGGCCTTACTCGCCGAACGGGGTCTCGAGGCGGCAGTGGAAGGCCTGGCCGAACGCTTGCCAATCTCGATCGTGCCGAAGGTGACTCCAGATCGTTTTCCCACCGACGTTGAATTGGCCTCCTACTACGTAGTCGCCGAAGCGCTGACCAATGTCGCAAAGCACGCCGATGCCGCCGCGGCCGAGGTGACAGTAGAACAACTCGATGGGAATCTGTGGATCACGGTGACCGACAACGGCTGCGGGGGCGCCACCATGAACGGCGGTTCCGGTTTGCAAGGCCTCGCCGACCGGGTAGCGGCAGTGGGCGGTCACCTCCAGATCGACAGCTCGATTGGGAAAGGGACGACCGTCGAGGCGGTGATCCCGTGCGGGTGATCCTCGCCGACGACTCCGCGCTCATCCGCGACGGTCTGGCGCGACTACTTCACGACGAAGGGATCGAGGTGCTCGACAGCTTCTCCGACACCGTCGGGTTGGTCGAGGCCGTGTGCGATCAGGCCCCGGATGTGCTGATCGTCGATATTCGCATGCCCCCCACGTTCACCACCGAGGGCCTGGAAGCGGCCATGGAGGTCAGACGCCGGGCGCCTAAGACCGGGGTGCTGGTACTTTCCCAGCACATCGAAACGACCTACGCCATCGATCTGCTTGCCGACAACGCGGGCGGGGTCGGCTACCTACTCAAAGACCGGGTGACGGTCATCGACGAATTCCTCGACGCCTTGCGCCGCGTCGCGGGAGGTGGCAGTGCCATCGATCCCGAAGTGGTCAGCCGGTTGCTCCGCCGATCACGCCGGACCCGACCCCTGGACCGGCTCACCGAACGCGAGCGTGAGGTGCTGGCGTTGATGGCCGAAGGACACTCCAATGCGGCCATCGCCGAACGGCTGGTCGTCAACCAGCGAACAGTCGAGACCCACGTCGGCAACATCCTCACCAAACTCGACCTACTCCCCGAACCCTCGATCGATCGGCGGGTCCGGGCGGTAATGCTCTGGCTGGAAAGCGACGAAGACACAGCCTGAGCGGCCTCCAGCGACAGAGACGACGATGATGAACCGTGGCCAATCCCGGCGGCAGGCTTATCCGGCGTAGTTGAGGCGGACGACAACGACGGAGTCGGGCCTGGTCAGTAGGGCGTAGGGTATCCGTCTGGTCCAACAACCAGGGGATGCTTCGGAAGCTCAGAACGCATCGGGACACCCACTGAAACCATGTGCGGGAAGATACGGGGTCTTTTTTCGGTGACGGTACGGATGAAGTGGCGGCACCTCAGCGCGACCATGTCGAGACAAACCGCAACAGCGTCGAATGCGGTCAAACGACAAGGACTCAATCATGTTGACCACAGACATTCTTCTTCTCATCTCTCTGCTTGGCTTTTGCGTCGCCTGGTTTTGGCGGGGTCTTGGCCCACGCAATGCCCTGTTGTGGAGTCTTGCCGCAGGCGCGGTGGTATTGGCCGCAGTGGGTGTCTTCGACAGTCGTTGGCAAGCCGCCATCGGCGGGATCGTTGCGGTCATGTTCCTGCTTATCCTGGCAATCCGCCGGATGCGACGTGCACAACCCAAAACCGGTGTCCCTATCATCTCCGGGACAATGTTCGTGCTGTTGACGGGGCTGGCGTTTGCCCCGCTCTATCTGGTGCCGGTCTTCAGCCTCCCCGAGCCGGATGGCCCGCACGCCGTTGGTGTGTGGGACTTTGAGCTGACCGACGACAGCCGGTTGGGTGTCTTGTATGCCGCCGACGATGAGCCCCGACGGTTGGCGGTGCGGGTGTGGTATCCGGCCGCCGCGACCGACGGCTACACGGTTCGACCGTATGCGACCGAGGCGGAGCTCGAGACCACGTTCTCGGCGATCGCCGTGGAAGAGTTCGGCCTGCCCTCCTTCTTCCTCTCCCATCTGAAGCACGTCGACACTCACTCCTACGAGGGCGCCCCCGTGCTGGACGACGGGCAACCTCTGCCGGTCATCTTCTTCAACCACGGCCTCAACGGCTACCTCTCGCAGAACTCAGCGCTGATGGAGCACCTGGCCAGCAATGGCTACGTGGTCTTCTCCATCGCTCACACCTACGACGCCACTCCGATCGTGTTTCCCAACGGCGACGTCATCCGGCTTCCGGCAACCGAAGTGAAGAAGCGGGCCGAAGGTACCGAGCCCAGCGAGGAACTGAAGGATCTCTATTTAGCCTCCGGGCTGAAGTGGCAGCAAGGCTCGACCTATCAGGATCGCTTCGAAGGCGGCGTCGGCATGGTGGAAACGACATGGATGGTCGACGACCGGGTATACGACGAGAGCCCGTGGGTTTGGGTGGCCGACACCCTCTTCGTAGAAGACGCCCTCGCCAACGGCCAGGCGCCGAACGCGATCGCCGACATTCTCGATCGGGCGGACCTCACCCGCGTGGGTCACCTAGGAATGTCGTACGGTGGCTCTACCGCCGCCGCCCTCGCCTACGAAGACCCCCGCGCCGCAGCTGCCGTGAACCTCGACGGAAGCGACTTTCACCTCACGGGGTGGAACACCGACATCCCGGTCCCGTTCATGATGATCTACTCGGACTCGACCAACGCCTGGGGAGCGGTCGAAGGCTCTCCCGCCAGGCCGTTCGGGTTCAACGACTTCCTCTACGAGCGGTTCGAAACCGCCGGGGTTCGCGAAGACATCATCAGGCTGCAGGTCAAAGGATCGAACCACCCCGGCGTCACCGACTCACAGCTAATGACCCGTGGCCCGCTCCACAAGCTGCTCACAGGACCGCTCGAGGGCCAGCGTGCACTCGAAATCCTCAACCGGTTCATCGGCGACTTCTTTGACACGTACCTTGGCGGCATCGACAGCGGCTTTCCCGCGGATCAGTTCGCGGCGTATCCCGATGATGTGGTGCTCCACGATGTGTCGGGTCTGCGCGAATGGTGGCTCCCGAAGACGGCCGAAGAGCGGGCAGCCCTGGAACAGAAGCTCGAAGAGGCCCAAACGGAACCCTCCCAATAGTGTGGGTTGCTCACCGGAACCGGAGGAGAATCGCCATGTTGCGACGTATCAGTAAATGGTCGCTAATGACTCTGGCGACGCTGGTCGTAGTGATTGGCGTGTGGGTTGCTGTGGCCGCAGTGGTGTACTCACCGGAATATGCCTGGCGGGTGGTGTCGATGCTGAAATCCAGCCAGGCCGACTACCTGGAGCGCTTCCCGCTCAGCGTTCTCGCTGCGTCCACCGACCCCTTCGTTTTCGAAACCGCTGCCGATGAGGAGCGGGTCCGGAGCGGGTTCGAGTCGATTTTCGGGGTCGACGATTTCGACGCTTTCCTCGCTGCGCAGGATACGCAGGCTTTCATCGTCATCGAGAACGACAAGATTGTGTACGAGCGCTACTTCAACGGCGCCGCCCGCGACTCGATGCTCACATCGTTCTCGGTAGCGAAGTCCTTCGACTCTGCGCTCATCGGCATCGCCATCGACGAGGGCTACATCGGAAGTGTGGACGACCCCATCACCGTCTACCTGCCAGAACTGGCGCAAAGAGACCAGCGTTTTACCGCCATCACGATTAGGGATCTCTTGCTGATGGCATCCGGGCTCGACTACCAGGAGATCCGTTGGGGGCTGTTCAACGGCGATGACCCGCTGACCACCTACGGCCTCGACCAACGACAGCTGGCGCTCGAGAACACCACCATCATCGATCCGCCCGGCGAGTACTTCAGCTACAACAAATACCACCCCCAACTTCTGGGGATGATCCTCGAACGGGCCACCGGCATGTCGGTGACCGAGTACACGCAAACCAGACTGTGGGACCGGGTGGGTATGGAATTTGATGGGGCATGGGCTCTAGACAGCGAGACCAGCCGCTTCGAGAAGATGGAGGCAGGTCTCAACGCTCGAGCCATCGACTACGCCAAACTGGGCCGACTGTTCCTAACCGGTGGGGTCTGGAACGGCGAGCAAGTCGTGTCCGATGACTGGATTGGCGAATCGACTTCACTAGATCCGTCAACCCACCACCCCGACTACTACCCCGATCATTGGGGCCAAATCGTCTACGCAGACGGTGGCGGCTACTACAAGTACATGTGGTACGGGGCGCTGCGCGACTCCGGCGAGTACGACTTCTACGCCGTCGGAGACCACGGCCAATACGTGTACGTCTCCCCGGTAACCCACATGGTCATCGTACGCAACGGAACCGGATTCGGGATACCGAGCGAGGATTGGACCAACGCGTTCTACGAGTTCGCAGGCGGTTGAGCCGGATGCCTGATACCAATCCTTTCCGTCGCCTCCTTGCCTATTGGATCGACATCACCCTGCTCTACGCCGTTCTGGTGGGCGTTCAGTTGGGTTTCGCCTCGCTTACCGACGGGGTGGTGGCCGATTGGCTGGGAGACCGCCTATTCCTGCTGTGGGTTTGGATCTTCCTCACCATCTCTCTCCCCATCTGGCTCTACTTCATTCTCTTCGAGAGCGGTCCACGACAAGCCACCTTGGGCAAGTCTCTGCTGGGATTGCAGGTAACGGACATGGCGGGTAACCGTCTCAAGCGTCCGCGAGCCACCTTGCGAACCGCCTCAAAGCTGGCTTTCTTCGAAATCGGACATCTCACTTTGCTTTTCCCTACACCGCTGTTCGACGACCCCGAACCATCCTTCCGGGTTGGGATCATCGTCGTGATGGCGCTGATGGCCATCTATTTCATGGTGGCCCTCGTCACGCCGCGTCACCAGAGTCTCCACGATCTGGTGGCGAAGACACTGGTGGTGCAACGCAAGAAGGTGCCAACAGACACCACACAGGTCGCCAATGTCTAGGTGAATCGAAGCGACTATCGCTTCGTCCAGGTGGAATGGGGGCTGCTCGTGACGTTTCCGTGGAGCCACGGGGCCGAGCCCCTTTTGTCACTTGAAATCCGCCCGTGTGGCGGCGAAAATTCTCCCCTGTGCGGCGCGAGCATGTCCGATACCTTGGGCTCCCCGAGCAGTTTCGTGTACCGCCTTCGAGTTGGCCCTATTCGGGATCGAGCATCTCTCGTAGTCGACGCGCCAGGAAGACAAATCGGACCCTGGATTGTAGATCCGTCTTCAGTCCCCACTTGAGCCCAACCGTCACACTGCGGGTCTCCCAACGAGCTACCGCCGTGGGACCTGCGATCCAGCCCTCCCGGGCAGACCGACCGCCCCGAACACCACTCTTCTAACGGATCTTCTAACGGATGCGGCGATACGAGGGGTTATCCACAGATACCAGCCATCACGCTGATTCCGCGAAGCCCCTGGTAGTGGGCACTGTTGAGCATCAACGAGAACCAACCAGCAGCCCCGGCAAGGAACTCATAACCCGAAGGTCGTAGGTTCAAATCCTACCCCCGCTACGAAAAGCCCCGGCCAGCGAACTGCTGGCCGGGGCTTCTAACGTTTGTGGGGTTCTTCTACCGTCGCTTCTTCCGGATGTTCTACCGGCCCATTCCAGTGGAGCCTGCCGAAGCGACCAGGCTCTCGAACAAGCGAGCGGCTTCGGCTTGCATGCCGGGGAGGATGTGTTGGTAGGTGTCGATGGTGAACGCCGGGTTGGAGTGTCCGAGCCGCTCCGACACGACTTTGACCGGTATGCCGGCCTTGATGAGCAGGGTTCAGCGCCGTGGCGCTTTGGGTGGCAGTTCGAAAGTTACCCCTTGACATTCCAGTCGAGTGGAAGGTGTATGTTGCTGACGTGGCAAGCTCCCAACCTTCCCGACGGGGACAACGTCCCGGTCGTATTCGCTCCCGGCCAACCGGGCGAATCGATCTCGCCAAGTTACCGTTTCGGGACACCGCCTTCGACACCGCGTTTGCCACCATCGACGATCGAAAAGGAGGACGGCCATCGTGAAAGACCCTGTCTGCGGAATGGAAGTAGGAGAGGGAGCGATCCGAGTCGAGGGATATGGCGACGTGGCGTTTTGCTGCGAACACTGCAAGAAGGCCTTCCTCGCCGATCCCACCGCCTATCTCGGCAAGGAATCCCGCTGAGTTGATCGAAAGGAATTGACTGTGCGTTTAGCCAGAATGATGGTCGTGTTCGCAGTGTTGGCCATGATCGCTATGGCCTGTGGGGGTGGTTCGGCACCGGAGGGAACCATCAAAGTTACGGCCTCGGACATGAAGATCGAAAGCAACTACACGACCTTCAAGGTCGGTGTTCCGTACCACTTTGAAGTCACCAACGAGGGTGCGATTCCCCATGAGGTCATGCTGATTCAGCCTATTGAGGGTGGGATGATGACGATGGAGGAGATGGACGCAATGGCTCGGGGCATGGTCGAGGCAGAC
>JAHEDM010000161.1 GCA_024641205.1 Actinomycetes bacterium | reverse complement strand
ACAGCAGTTGGTGGAGCTCTACAACCAGGCGCTCGTGGTGGCGTATGCGCCCGTGCGGGAGCCATTCGGGCTGGTGCCGCTGGAGGCAATGGCCTGCGGCACGCCGGTGGTGGCTGTCGCCGAAGGCGGCGTGATGGAGACTGTGGTGGATGGCGAGACCGGCAGGCTGACCGGTCGTGACGCAAAGGCGTTTGCGGCGGCGCTCCACGAGGTGATGGCGGACAGGGAGTTGGCGCGGCGGTACGGCGAGAACGGCCGTCGGCGCGTGCTGGATCAATGGACATGGGAGCGGACGGTCGCGGTCCTCGAAGGACACCTCGAGGCGGGAGTCGATGCGGGTTCTTCGCTCCCGGCCAGGATGGGGGCGGTGGCGCCGTGAATCTGCTCAGGCATCCGCGGCTGCTGCCGCTGAGGAAGCGCGCCATGGATCTGGGCCTCCACGGACAGGCGACTTACACGCCATTTGTGGTGGTCGGACGGTCGCGCGTGGGCTCCAACCTCCTACGCGGGCTCCTCAACGCCCATCCTCAGATAGCGACATTTGGAGAGGTGTTCAGGAGCATGGATTCCCTGGACTGGGACCATGTCGGGTACTTCCAGAGCCGCGAGACGAAGATCCTCATCGAGCAGGATCCCGTTAGGTTCCTGGATCGCCGGGTCTTCGGTCGGTATCCACGCGCAACGCGGGCCGTTGGCTTCAAGCTCTTCTACTATCACGCGCGAACCGGGGCGGCCGCGTCCATCTGGCCGTATCTCCGCGAGCGCCGCGACCTGAAGGTCGTTCATCTGAAACGACGGAACCTGCTGAGAACCCACTTGTCACGGAAGCGGGCCGCGCTCACAGACCAGTGGGTGAAGACAACCGGACAGCCGGACGGCTCCGTGGTCGTGACCCTGGATTTCGACGAGTGTCTGAAGGACTTCGCCCAGACGCGGACCTGGGAGCTGGAATGCGACGAGTACTTCGCGGC
The DNA here is from genome assembly GCA_024641205.1 of Actinomycetes bacterium. GTDB lineage: Bacteria > Actinomycetota > Acidimicrobiia > Spongiisociales > UBA4744 > UBA4744. Next base: position 5,464 of record JAHEDM010000161.1, on the reverse strand, counting down.
GCACACGCGGCGCGAAGTCACGTACGAGGCGCTGGCGGGGGACTACGGCACCGAGATCCAGTCGCTGCACGAGTTTCTGGGGGTGCCGTTTCAGCCGGCCAAACCGTCGACCTTCAAGCAGGCAAAACAACCGCTCTCCGCGATGATCGCCAACTATCCCGAGCTGAAAGAGAGATTCACGGGCACGGGCTGGGCGGAGTTCTTCACCGAGTAGCTCCCTCGTCATTCACACGTCACTTGCGAGTCGAACCCACATGGATTTTGCTTGGTCGGAAGAACAGACTGCTTTCAAAGAGGCGGTCATCAAGTTCGCACAGCAGCAGCTCAACCACGAAATCGTCGAGCGGGACAGGGAAGGCCGCTTTTCGCGCGAGCTCTGGCGGGAGTGCGCGAGATTCGGCATTCAAGGTCTGCCCTTTCCTGAAGAGTACGGCGGCGGCAACGCCGACATTCTCACCACGATGCTGACGATGGAGGGCCTGGGCTACGGTTGCCGCGACAACGGGTTGATTTTCGGCATCAACGCGCAGATGTGGAGCGTGCAGATGCCGATCCTCACGTTTGGCACGGAGGCGCAGAAACGGAAGTACCTGCCTGGCCTGTGCAGCGGCGCGCTGATCGGCGCCCACGGTATGTCAGAACCTGGCTCGGGCTCGGACGCGTTCAGCCTTCGCACGCGCGCCGATCGACGCGGCGATGGCTACGTGCTGAATGGGACGAAGACGTTCGTGACCAACGCACCGATGTGCGACGTCGCGCTCGTGTTCGCGACCGTGGACCCCGCAAAGAAGATGCTCGGAGTCACGGGCTTCCTGATTGACAAAGAGACCCCAGGATTCAGTGTCAGCCCGCACATCGAGAAGATGGGGCTGCGGACGTCGCCCATGTCCGAGGTGGTCCTGGAGGACTGCTTCGTCTCCGAGGAGAGTCGCCTGGGAAGAGAAGGCATGGGTTCGCGGATCTTCAGCGACTCGATGGAATGGGAGAGAAGCTGCATCCTCGGCAGCCATCTGGGGGCCATGGAGCGCCTTGTCGAGCGGTGCGTGCAGCACGCGAGGGATCGCCGGCAGTTCGGCGAGCCGGTGGGGAAGTTCCAGTCGGTCGCGAATCGAATCGTCGACATGAAGCTTCGCCTGGAGACGGCACGGTTGCTGCTCTACCAGGTGGCATGGCTCAAGAAGATGGGGCGCTCGGCCGTCATGGAGGCAGCGCTGGCGAAGCTGTACGTGAGCGAGTGCTTCGTGCAGGCCGGGTTGGACGCGATACGAACGATGGGTGGATACGGCTATGCAACCGAATACGAGGTCGAGCGGGAACTCCGCGACTCGGTCGGAGGCATCTTGTACTCGGGAACGTCGGACATCCAGCGGAACATCGTCGCGAGAATGCTAGGACTGTGACGCAATGAGCCGGCAGTACGGTGCGCTCAGTGGGTTGGCCATCGTGCTCGTGGTGGTCAACCACACGGTGCATTTTGGGATCCAGGTGTCGCCGGTCGAGGGCTCCTGGCTGAAGTTCCTGATTCTCTTGCAGGCGCTTGGCGCCTTTGCCGTGCCGGCGTTCCTGTTCATCTCCGGCGCGTTCCTGTCGTATGCGGCTCGGGAGATGTCGTTCACGTTCGTCAGGACCAGTCTGGAACGCATTCTCTGGCCGTATGTGATCTGGTCGACCGTCATCTACGGACTCGTGCTCCTGATGGATGACGTACGGCCGCAATTGTTCCTGTACGTCAAGAACCTGCTGGTCGGGTATCCGTACCACTTCGTTCCCCTCCTGATCTTCTGGTACGTGACGGCGCCACTCGTCGTCAGGATTGGCAAACGACATGGCGTGTTGCTGCTGGTCGCGATCGGCCTGTACCAGACGTTCCTGCTTGCGCTGCGATCGCCGGAGACGTTCGGGGCACCGGGACCCCTGCCGTACTGGATGCGCGTCTTCCAGCCGTCCGTGCTGTCAACCTCGATGGCGGAGTGGGCGGTCTATTTCCCCCTGGGACTCGTGCTCAGCCAGCACGCTGCCGCGTTGAGGCCTCGACTGCGTCGTGCGCGCTGGCTGGCCGTGGCAGCCACGGCGGTTCTGTTTGTCCTCGGCGTCCTCAACGCATTCGAGGTTGTCGATGCGCCCTGGGCACGGTTTGCGGCGCCCGTGCCGCTCATGTTCGTGCTGCCCGTGGTCGATCGAAACTCGATCCCGTTGCTGCGAGGATTCGAGGTCATTGGCAGGCGTAGCTACGGCGTCTACCTAGCGCACTTCGCCGTGATCAACGTGGTGGCGCTCCTTGTCAGCAGGCTGAACCTCGGCCTCGACAGTTGGCCTCTGATGGTCTTTCCGATGTTCTTCGTTTCGGCGCTCGGCGGGGCGCTTCTGCTGATGGACGCGATGACGAGAGTGGGGCCAGGTCGAAGCGTGTATCGCTACGTCTTTGGCATCGTCCCACCCACAGACCGAGGTCGCCGGCATCACCGTGGGAGCGCAGACGTTCGGAAGGTGGCCGGGAACTGACGTCTGCCGCTTCCCGCCGGTCGCGACTCGCCGGTTCGGATGTCGCTCAGGCGCCCCGTTGGCGGCACGTTCCTTGCAATGAGTCTGTGTGGTAGTCTGATCGCTGCGGTGCTTCCGGTGGTGTCGTGCAGAAGACGGACGTGCTCAGTCGCGGATTGATGAATGCCGATGACGGATATGGAACAGGCCCTACCAAGGTGTGTACGTGAACGCAACGTCTGCTCGATCGGCCCGGGCCGAAGGCGAGCAGCGCGCGAAATCGAGCGCACGGTTCGAGTGCTGATGCTCGCGTTGCTGCCTGCCGTCTCCACGGCCTCAGCGGAGGCCCAAGTCGTCGTGGTGGACCACACGTCGGTGGCGCTTTTTGAACAGATCCCTGCTGAGTACCTGAATGCTGCGGCGAATCTGACCATGGTGTTCGCTGACCGATCGGTCGGCTCGAACATCGATGACGGCCTGACGTGTCTGGGATACCCCTCGGTTGACGAGGCGCCCACCTCCTGCAAGAGATACACGCATGTGGTGCCGGAGTTCTCATCGCCAGCCAGCGAGGTCTACTGGTCGCGTACCGGAGGCTACAACCGCTCGAATTGGACGTACCACAACTTCCCCGGTGGCGGGCTTCCGGATGGTGCGGTCCCTCTGCCGTGCAGCATCAGCAATCCCAGCGCTTGGTACGAGAAGCTCGAGTGCTTCATTCAGTACGTGGACGCGAATCCCACCGCCTACCGCGTCTACTCTTATCAGAACAGCTATCTGGAGGTAGACAGCTCGAGCGATATCGCGAGCTCGACGAGAGGCTACTTCGTCAACCAGGCGAGTAGATTCGACATCGCTGACTTTGAAGCGCTGCAGGCGAGGCATCCCGCGGCGATCTTCCTGCATCACACAAGCAGTCTGGCCAGGGCGGTCGGCAGCCAGGTCGCGGCCGACTTCAACGGCCAGATGCGGGCATACGTGCGCTCGCATGGGGGCTATCTGCTCGACGTGGCCGACATCGAATCGCACGATCCTTGGGGCCGGCCCTGTTACGACAACCGAGACGGCGTGCCCTACACCGTCCAAGGCGTCTTGCGCGAGAACCACCCGGACGACGGCCTCTCCTTGCCTGCGGTCTGCCAGCACTACACGCCGGAAGCCGAGGGCGGGCATCTGGGGAGCCCAGACGTGGGCAAGATTCGAGTCGCCAAGGCATTCTGGGTGCTGATGGCTCGGATTGCGGGCTGGAATCCCGATGGGCAGGTTGGAACTCCCACCGCTCCGACAAACCTCAGGATCATTCGGTAACGTCCGGGACGGACTCCCCGCCAGCCCGGTACATCCTGCCGCTGCCCGGCGCCTTGCCGCCCCCCTTCAGCTGCGACTGCTGCGCGTCCTTGGCGGCTCCTTGATCGAGCAAGCCAGAGCTCGCTTCACGGCAATCCCGCCGGAGTGAATCCGGGGGGCAAGTCAGTGGGACGGAGTACGGCCACGCTGCATCTGGTGGAACATCGGAGGCAAGCCAATTGGCTCGAGCCCTAGGGATTCCGGAGGGCGCCCGGGTCACCTGCGAGAGTTGTGGGCGCTGTTGCCAAGGATGGGCGGTGCCCGTCGATGAAGCCACGGTCGACCGCCTGCGCGCACATCCCTGGGGCGGCGAACCCTTCGAGGCGACTCCGGGCGCCGATGATCCGTTTCGGACCACGCTGGTGGACGGGCGCTGCTTCTTCCTCGATCAGGAGAACCGCTGCCGGATCCAGAACGAGTTGTCCTACGAGGCCAAACCGGCGGCTTGCCGGGCTTTCCCGCTGGCGGTGCTCGAGGTCGCCGGCCAGCGATACGCGAGGCTGAGCTTCTGGTGCCCGACGGTGACCGCGAACCGCGGCAAGCCGGTCGCCCACCAGGCGCGGTGGCTCAACGAGACCGCCAAGCACACCGATCGCCGGACGGCACCGCTGAGGATCAATGAGACGACCGAACTCGCGGTCTCCGACTTCGAGCGGGTTCACCGGGCGCTGCGCCGACTCGTCGTCGAGGCCACATCGCCGGTGGGCGACAGGCTGGCCGCCGCCGCGGCGCTGACGGGCCGCCTGGACGCGGCCGCTGGCGAGGGGGACACGTCCGCCGTGGTGGACCGTGTCCTGCGCACCGCAGAGTCCGACGGAGTGGCCGCGCTGACCCAGGAGACCCGCCGGGCGGGACATCCGTCCGACGGTCGCCGCGTGTTGTCGCTGTACCTGCTGCAGGACAGAAGGGCAGGGCGCTCCGCCATCCCCGCTCGGTTCCTCACCGTCGTGATGTTCAACCTGCTCGGTGCCAGGCTTCAATCGCGGACCGTGTCGGCGAGGGCCAGTTGGCGCGACGTGAGGCGTGTGGCGTTCGATCCTTCAGGCGAGAGCACGGCGTTGCTGGTTCGCTACCTCTGTTCCAAGCTCGATTCACGTCGCTACGTGGCGGGTGAGGCGACCCTGGTCACCGGCTTCAATCTGCTGGTGGCCGCATATGGGATGATCAACCTGCTGGCGCGAATGAAGGCGGCGTCAGATGGCAGGTCGTCGGCCGATGGCAGAGATGTCCAACCGGCCGTATGTGCGGCCGACCTCCTGGTCGTCGAACACCGGGGACCGGATCGGGGCAGGGTCGGCAAGGGTCTGAGCCGGGCTGCTCTTGGCAACCGCGGACTCTGCTCGGACATCCTGGCCTGTCTCGATCGCAGCTGAGAGGCGGGACCGACCGTCGCCTGAACGCGCGTGGGCCACTGACGTGGCCGCCGTTGCTGAGACGCAAAACGGGGCTGACATGCCCTGACGCGTCAGAGCAGCCAGCCCCTGCCACAGGATCCGAGTGACGACTTCGCGACTCCGGGCCGCGGGAAGAGTCTAGATGATCCTGGTGAAGAACCCCCCGGCCTCCGTTCCGTAGAAGATCAGGATCTTCAGGTCCGAAGAACCGTCGGCGTTCACAGCCCCCAGGGCGTTTCTGA